>JBJXEX010000147.1:0-14966 GCA_046156195.1 Planctomycetaceae bacterium
ATCCCCCCCCCCCCCCCCCCCCCCCCCTGAGTGGTCAACGGCGGGGAAATATACAATAGTCCATTTATTAAATCAACAGACCCCTTGCCCGGATGGAGGCGATCCGCGAACGGCGATATCATCCCGCCCCGTTCGGCCCGCCTTGTTCGCGAGCCGATCCTCTCACGATTCGCAGCACACGGAGACTCATCATGCAGAAGTGGGCGATTGGCGTGTTCGCGTCGGTGGACGCGGGCTTGGGCGTGCATCTGGATGTCGCAAAAGAGTTGGGCATTCACACCGTGCAGGTCCACACGCCGCACAAGGAGTCTCGCAATGAGGCCGTCGCGCGAGCTTTCCTGCAACGCTGTCACGACGCCGACATCACAATCACTTGTCTGTTCGGCGGCTTCGAGGGGGAGAGTTATGCCGACATCGCCACGACTGCCCGAACTGTCGGCTTGGTGCCAGAGGGAACACGAGCGGCTCGTGCGGCGGAGATGAAGGAAATATCGGACTTCGCCAAACTGCTGGGCTGTAACTCGGTGGGTATGCACATTGGTTTCGTTCCGGAGCGGAACAGTCCCAGCTACACGTCGCTGATTGAGGTCACGCGCGATCTACTCAGGCACGTCAAAGCCAACGGCCAAAACATGCACCTGGAGACTGGGCAAGAGACCGCCGATCATCTGCTCGAATTCATGCACGACGTGGGACGCGACAATCTGTTCATAAACTTCGATCCGGCCAACATGATTCTGTACGGCACCGGCGATCCGATCGAGGCATTGAAGAAAGTCGGCCACCTAGTCCGCAGCATCCATTGCAAGGATGCAAAGTGGGCCGCTCCCGACCAGCGCGGCAAAGGTTGGGGAACCGAGGTCGCGCTCGGCGACGGCGATGTCGGCATGGAAACCTATCTGCGGACATTGCAGTCCGTCGGCTACTCCGGGCCGCTCACTATCGAACGCGAGATCGCTCACGATCGCGAACGGCAAAAGGCGGACATCGGGCAAGCGGTGCGACTACTGGAGTCGCTGCGAACGAAGTTGCTCGGAACGTAGCACAGGCGGCCCGCCTGTGATTGCTCGACCCGTAGCACAGGCCGCCCGCCTGTGATTCCAATGGCTGGGGACAGGTGATCCGCCCGTCCCACGGTCGAGGTCGCGTTGACAGGCACCGCCGGACTCTGTTATCGGAGGCGCTGGATTCATCGGGCTGGTGACTTGAATGTCGTTGAGGATTCCTCTGGTGGCCGTTCATCAACAACAGTTTCAACTGCTGATCGCGGATGACGATGCTCAATTCCGCGAGGTCTTGCGCGCTCTGCTAGAACCGTTCTTCACGCTGCTGGAAGCGGCGTCCGGTGAAGAGGCCCTGGAGATCGTCGAGGGGGAGCGGGTCGATCTCCTGCTCCTCGACATGCACATGGACCGGCTGACCGGCATCGAGACCATCCAGTTGGTGAAGATCATCATGCCGGTCACGCCCTGCATCCTGATCACCGCCGATGCGACCGAGGAACTGGTCCGCGAAGCCACCGACGCCGCAGCGTACTCCGTCCTGAAAAAGCCGGTTCGCAAAGCCGACCTGTTGCAGGCGGTGGATGCCGCGATGGTCGCCACCTATCGCAGTTCTCCGTTCCAGGCTGGACCTCATGCCGTCTGACCGATTGCTGTCCCGATTGACGTTCATCGGATCAGACCGATAGAAAGACGCCAACAGGCAATCTCGGTGAGGAAGGGGTGACATGGCAGAGGTGACTTTCCAAATCCTCGAAGGTATGGAGCGTGGCCGCATCTTCGCGGACATTGACACGCCGTTTACCATCGGCCGTGAAGAAGACAACGCGATTCAGCTCAACGACGAGCGAGTCAGCCGCTTCCACCTCAAAATTCAAGAGGACGTCGGCAAGGTGATCCTCACCGATTTGGAAAGCACCAACGGCTCGCGAGTCAACGGCGTGCCGACAACGATGCGAGTGCTACAAGTCGGCGATCTCGTGTCGATCGGCCGCTGTTTGTTGGTCTTCGGTAATCCTCGCGAGATCGGGGCGAGATTCCGATCGACCAATTCGTCGCCGCTGAAACGGCTGCAAGATGTCATCGACGGCTCGCATCCCGATGAGGACTCGGAATACGTCGAACCTAGCGGCACGGTCGATCCCGGCTCGGCTCATCTGTCCGACTGGAGCGACATGCTGGACTCCGCCGGCCAGGAACTCGCGTCGGCCACGCCGCCGGTGCCTGACACATTTCGGCTGGCTCAACGGGCACAACTCGCCGACCTGATCGCGTTCATTCATCAACGCATGGTCGTCTTCCTGCAATCTGGCCGCGAACTGCACGCCAATGACATGTCCGGCCAACGAATCGTCAACGGCCAAGAGTGGCAACATCTCATCCAGTTGGAAATGCGACTCGCACGGATGATCCGCGAAGTCAGCGATCCCGAAGCCAGCGCCTAATCTCAACCACTGCGTTGAGCCTGTGAAGCAATCATCGTTCAGGCCAGCGGAACGCCGTCAGTTCCCCGGTTTTCCGCAGCCATCGTGACCACCGGGAGGGCTGACACCGCCCCGCTCGCCAATTTCTTCACATCCGCGGTGCGACAACCCACACGCCGCGCGAGCACGATCGAGCACCTCTTGAGCTTTGGCTCGCGCCCTCTTGGCTCCGGCCTGCAAGACCTCTTCAACGTCGTTCGCATTTGCCGCCAACTTCTCCCGTCGTTCGCGAGCTGGCCCAAAGAACGCATCCGCCGCTTCAAAGAGAGCCTGTTTGGCCTCGCCGTAGCCCATGCCTCCCGCCCGATAACGCTCTGCGAGGACGGTCTGTTGAACCTCCGTCGCGAACAACTTGTAGAGCGTGAAGACGGCGCAGCTCTCGGGGTTCTTGGGGGCCTCGACGGGAGTCGAATCGGTCTTGATCGACATGATCTTCTTGCGGAGCTTCTTCGCGTCCTCGAATAACTCGATCGTGTTGCCGTAGCTCTTGGACATTTTTTCGCCGTCGGTGCCGACGACCTTCGCGGTCTCCGCCATGACGCGAGCGTCCGGCAGAACGAACACGTCCCGCTGGTAAGTCAGGTTGAATTTGATCGCCAAGTCGCGAGTCACCTCAATGTGCTGCACTTGATCGACTCCGACCGGTACGACGTTCGAGTCATACAACAGGATGTCGGCCGCCATCAGCACCGGATACGAGAACAGTCCCGCATCCGCCGACAGTCCCTTCGCCAATTTGTCTTTGTAGGCATGACACTTTTCGAGCAAGCTCATTGGCGTCAGCGTCGTCAGCAACCACATCAACTCGGTGACTTCCGGGATGTCCGACTGCCGAAACAACGTCGCCTTGGCCGGATCAAGGCCCAGCGCCAGCAGGTCGAGAGCCGCGTCTCGCGTAAACCCACGCAAGGCCGCCGCATCGCGAACGGTCGTCAGAGCGTGCAGGTCGGCAATGAAGTAGAACGCCTGCTCGTTGTCCTGCAAGGCGATGTATTGCCGGATCGCTCCGAAGTAATTGCCCCAGTGAAACCGGCCGGTCGGCTGAATGCCGGAAAGGACTCGCATGACTTCACCTTATTCGGTTTCGATCCCAAGCGGAGACACGGTGAATTTTTCGTGGGGTAGGCAGCTCGCCTGCCCGTTTCTTTCGAGAAAAAGAACAGGCGAGCCGCCTGTTCTACGATTTTTTCACCGGCTCGGAGCGTGACAACGAGAAATTTGGTCGGGCAATTGCAACGTGCCGATCAGTTCGGTCACTTGCTGGCAGCCTTGGGATTTCACCACTTCGGCCAGTTGATCGACCAGCCGACTGGCCAGCGTCGGGTCATAAAAATTCGCGGTCCCGATCTGCACCGCAGTCGCCCCCGTGACGAGAAACTCCATGACATCGTCGATCGACTGAATCCCGCCGACTCCAATGATCGGCACCTTCACCGCTTTGGCCACTTGATGCACGATCCGCAGAGCGAGCGGCTTGATGGCCGGGCCGCTCAGCCCACCGATCACGTTGCCGAGGATCGGTTTTCGTTTTTTCCAATCGACAGCCATGCCCTGAAACGTGTTGATCAGCGTGACCGCATCGGCCCCAGCCTCAGCAGCGGCAGCGGCGATGTCGATCACGCGAGTTACATTTGGCGTCAGCTTCGCAATCACCGGCAGGTCGCAAACTGCACGGACTTCCGAGATGACTTGCGCCGTCAGTTTTGGATCGGTGGCGAAGTCGATCCCCCCGCTGACGTTCGGGCACGAGATGTTGAGCTCCACCGCCGCAATCTCTTTGTATGGATTCAACCGCTTGGCCATCTGACCGAACTCGGCGATGTCGTGGCCGGCGATGTTGACGATGATCGCCGTCCCTAAGCCGAGCAGATAGCTCAGATGCTTGTCGAGAAATGCCTCAATCCCGTCGTTGTCCAAGCCAATCGAGTTCAGCAAACCGGACGCGGTCTCGACGGTTCTGGGGGGCGGATTGCCGATGCGCGGCAGCAGCGTGACGGTCTTGGGGACGATGCCGCCAAGTCGAGCGAACTCGGCGAACGACTGCATCTCGCGCGCATACCCAAAGGTTCCTGAAGCAACCAGGATCGGGTTGCGCAGGCGGAGCCGGTTCAGTGAGACTTCAAGCGGGTTCACGCCGCGAAATCTAGTCGTGAACCAAGCTCACGACCAGCAAGTCGAATGTTTCAGATCACGCCGCCGTGAGTCCGGTACGGCGTCGCGGTATCGGGGATATCGAGGAACCAAATCCGTTCCCAGATCTCGTTGACCATCCGCAGATTCTCGGACATGTAGATCAATTGCCGCGCACGAATCGCTTGATCGGCCGAGTAAATCGGGACGATGCATCCGACATGCAAAGCGGTACTGGCCAGCAGCAGGCCGAGGCAGACGAATTTTCGCATGATGTCCTCCCTGACATCGAGTATTGGCGATTGGGACGAGGGGCGACGACTGAGGCAGAGCAATCCATTCGGGGACTTAGATCGGCGGAGCGTTGGAAGTGAGGCTCTCACCACGAGCTTTCGCGGCTTCGGCCAGTTCCAGCATCCGCACCTTTTCTTCCATCTCCTTGCCGGGCTTGAACGTGACGACGTATTTCTCCGCCACGTCCACCCGTTCTCCCGTTCTTGGATTGCGAGCCTTGCGGGCCGCTCGTTTCTTAACTTCGAAGACTCCAAAGTTGCGAAGCTCGATCCGCCGTTCCTCAACCAACGTGTCCACGATGGCGTCGAAAGTTTGCTGGACGATCTCCTTCGTCTTCAACTGCGTGAGACCAATTTTGTCGGAGATGGTTTTGACGATCTCTTTCTTGGTCACGACGGAAGTCTCCTAGCTCAGAGTCACCGATCCGCGGCGGATGTTACAGCCCTTGAACAGGTCGCAACGGTATTCACAAACTCGATTTAGTGTCAAGTCGCGGATCGGAACTCTCAGTCAGGAGGCACTACGGCCGCAGCTCAAACAAGCCGAGCCGAGAACTCCATCATCCTTTTCGACTTTGCCTGATCGTCAACTTCAGTCCAATCCGCAAAATCGGCAAAGCTTGACTCGCTGAGACTGTGAGGAGTTGAGCCGCGACCGTGAGGGAGCGGTCGTAAAGTCCAAACCCCACGCTCCCTCACGGTCGCGGCTCCAAATCCTTCGCAGGCTCTTTGAGCAATTTGAGCCGAGCGCTCTACAGCTCCAACTGACCGGCTTGAGCCTCAATCACATCCAAGGGAACCAGCGGCCCGTGACCGGCTCCAGGACAGGTCTGCCGCATCGTCTCCCAGGCGTCAGGGCTGCGTAAGTTCCTGCGCCAAAAGGGCCATGTGCGGCATTGAGTCGGCCGAGCCGAGTAAATCGTGCAGCGGCGAGTCGCCGGATCAAAGAATGTGCAGTCTCCGTTGGCGAACTCCGTCAGGGACCAATTGGCCCCAACCAACCGAGCGTGAAAAATCTTGATCTCTCCGACCGACTGGTTCCGAAGCTCGGCAATCTGAGCGATCTCGCTCTCCGAGACCCAAACGTAGCCGGCTGGTCCCGTGCAGCAGTTTCCACAGCCGGTGCAGCTAAACTGCAGCCCTTCTTTGTACCAAGGTTCGTCGCTCATGCGCGGCAGTCTACGGAGGCAGCAATGGTGACTCAATCAGTCGGCGGGATCGTGCTCTGCGGCGGCCAAAGCTCACGCATGGGACGCCCCAAGTTGACGCTTCCGTTTGGTGACGAACTGATGCTGCCGCGGATCGTCCGAATTCTTCGTTCGGTGGTCGATCCGGTCGTCGTTGTCGCCGGACCAAACCAGGAAGTCCCCTACCTGCCGGCTGACGTCCGAGTGGTTCGCGACGAACACGAGCACCTCGGCCCGTTAGCCGGAATGGAGGTCGGATTACGAGTACTTCACGATGTGGTTGAGGCGGTCTATGTCTCGTCCTGTGATGTGCCGCTACTGCGACCGGAATTCATCGCCGAGATGATCCGCCAATTGGGCTGCCACGAACTGGCCGTCCCGCGCGAGGGAGACTTCCATCATCCGCTCGCGGCGGTCTATCGCACGTCGTTGGCCGGGCGTGTCCATCGACTCGTGGCTGACCAACGATTGCGGCCGTTGTTCTTGATCCGCGCTTCTGACTCAGTCGAGGTTCCCGTGGAAGAGCTGATGACTGTGGACCCGCAACTCCATTCGCTTCACAACTTGAATCTGCCGGAAGACTACGAGGCCGCGTTACGGCTGGCGGGATTGATCGAGCGTTGACCAAGTGGCGAACCGTCGTCGCCGATCACGAAGACTTCGACAGCGTCACGCGGGCCACGGTGGGGATTGCTTGCATCGCAACTGCTCCGCCCTAAGATGTCGCCCCTTCACCGAGCCGAAGTGGCGGAATGGCAGACGCGCGGGATTCAAAATCCCGTATCCTCACGGGTGTGTGGGTTCGACTCCCACCTTCGGCACTCTTCTTTTCAGACGTTGTCCAAGACTCGCAATCGTGCTCAGAACCCCGGTTTTTCCGGGGTTTTCGCGTTTCTGGCGAAGGATGTTCGACAGCGTAGTTCGCACCGTGACGATTCTTCGCCCACGTTCCCGGCCAGAGCGGTTCCACGTTCGGGATCGCTTCACGTTGCCCGTGGACACTCTTCTTTCGAGCCGCGTCGAACTTCAAAGCGATCGGCGCGGAGTCTCGCTGGCGTTGTCGTTGAGCGAACCACACCGCGAGCGTCTCGGCCACGAGCGGATGAACTGGCAGAGTGTCCCGACGGCGACGTTTTGAGTAGCCGGCTTCCACCGTCATCGTTCGCGGGTTTGTGGTCAGGTCGAAACTCGCTTCGGTCAGGCTTCCCAACTCACGGGCGCGGAGTCCCGTGAAGGCCGCCGCGAGATACAGCAACTCACGCTCCGCGCCGGTCAGGCCGCAAACCGACTTGCCATCGCGAGCCGCTTTCAGCAGCCGGCCGAACTCCGCTTCGGACAAACTGCGACGTGAGCATCGAATATCATCCTCACCGTTGCCAGACGCCAAGAACATCGCGGTACTTGCCCGACCAGTTCTCGGATTTCTTCCGAACTCTCGCGCCGGTTCTCGGATCAATCGCCCCATACGTTCGCTTGAAGAGCGACATGCCGCACAATCTTTCCGCAACGCCGCACATCGCGGGGCCGGGTTTCAGTCCGACAAACCGCGAGGAGACAACGGTGGGGAGTGAATGCCCGACGCAAAGCCGTCACGCCGCCGCGTCATCACTCATTGACACGGACAAAACCTCGCCGCTCGCGGGGTTCGTTGAGGTTGTGTCATTCGGCGAGGGGGTTGTGTCAGAGTCGTTGGCGGGATTGCTCGCCGATTCCACCAACACGAACACGGGGTCGGTCTCCCGCCGGTCTTGCCCGATGAGGATGGTTCCCAACGTCCCAACCCGTCCGCGACCAGAGCGTTCAATGTCTGCTTGGCATCGTCCGCCGACTTGAACCCGGCCCGTGACCGCATCAACGCCCGAACGGTCAGCCGCCCGCCGTGTTGTTCGCGAACCGCTTCACCAACACGATGGCCGCATCCATGCTCCGTTCATCGACCGCACTGGTAGCCGCGGGGCTGTCACCTCAGTGCTATGCACACGATTTCGCTTTCCTTTTTTTCGTCTTCCGTGATATTGGATTGAGGAGCCTTTCGACCGAGGTGTGAGCGCCGGACTGTTTTTTCGTGGGAGTTTTTTGCGTGACGTTTGTTGGTCGTTTTCCGGCAGCGTTTGGGGATCGGAGACTTGAGCCGTTGTGCCAGGAATGTTTTCAGTTCGGCGGCGGTGTGGTTCTTGGGGATCAGTGCCTCCAGTTCGGCCGGGGGAATCAGATCTGTCACACAGATCAGCATCAGGCAGAACGCGCCTTGAAAGATCGTGGCATTGGGAGTCGAACCAATCAGGTGTTTCAAGTGAAATGCTTCCGTGATCTGTTGAAAGACGCTCGATGCCCCAGCACTGGGCTGACGCCGCCCCGCTGGGCTGTCGCCGCCCCGCTCGCCGGTTGCAATCCAGGGTTCGTCCGGCGAAGCGTTTGCCGAACGTCTTGAGGAGCTTCAAGTGTTCTTGTGCCGCGCCGCGTCCAATCGGCGGACGAAAGTGGCGTGCTCGCGCCGGGCCAGACCACGTTCCAGTGCGGTTCGAAGCCGATTCGTATCGCGAGCCAGCAGCGCCCCAATGTCGGTCCACAGACCTAGGAATTCGCGCGAGCGGTTGTGGACAACAGGCGTTCCCGCAGCAGTTCGCTCCGTTTGCGAATCTTGGTGCGAGCTTTGAGCATCTGCATGGCTATGTTCCTCACGGCGATCAAAGTCTTGGCCGTTCAAGACGCGACCTTCGCACACGAATTGCGAGCGGTAAGTCCCCGCTCGGAGCGTTCAAGCCAGTATGCCATGCACCACTTCGCCATGCACATCGGTCAAACGGAAATCGCGGCCGGCGTAGCGGTAGGTCAGCTTCAGGTGATCGAAGCCCAGCAGGTGCAGCATTGTGGCGTGCAGGTCGTGCAGGTGGACTTTGTCTTTGACGGCGTAGTAGCCGTAGTCGTCGGTCGCGCCGTAGCGGATGCCGGGCTTCGCGCCGCCGCCGGCTAGCCACATCGTGTAGCCTTGCGGGTTGTGGTCTCGGCCGTCGTCTCCTTGAGCGACCGGAGTGCGGCCGAACTCGCCGCCCCACAGGATCAGCGTGTCGTCGAGCAACCCGCGCGATTTCAGATCGGTCAGCAGCGCGGCGATCGGTTGATCGACTTCCTCGGCGTTGCGAGCGTGATCGACTTTCAGATTGCCGTGCTGGTCCCACTTGTAGCTGTGAGTGCATTGAATGAACCGCACGCCCCGCTCGGCGAAGCGGCGAGCCATCAGGCATTGCCGGCCGAAGTTGGCGGTGCGTGGGTTGTCGAGGCCGTATAGCTTTTGCGTCGCCTCGGATTCGTTGCTGAGGTTTTGCAGTTCCGGCGCGGCGGACTGCATGCGGAAGGCGAGTTCAAACGAATTGATGCGGCCTTCGAGCGCGGTGTCGGGGCCGGACGCGGCGAGGTGCTCTTCATTCATCTGCCGCAAGAGGCCGACCTCCAGCGACTGCAACGAGCGGGGCAGCTTGTCGGCGTTTTCGATGAACGGAATCTTCGCCTGATCCGACGAGATGCCGGCGTTGCCCAGCGGCGTGCCGTGATAAACCGCCGGCATGAACGCCGAGCTGTACGCGTTGACTCCGCCGTGCGTCAGCGTCGGGCAGATGGTGATGTAGCCGGGCAGGTCTTGGTTCTCGGTGCCCAGTCCGTAGGTGATCCACGAGCCCATGCTCGGCCGGACGAACGTGTCGCTGCCGGTGTGCAGTTCGAGCAACGCTCCACCGTGCCGCGAGTTCGAGCCCCACATCGAATTGATCATGCACAAGTCATCGACGTGCTGAGCGACATGCGGAAATAAATCGCTGACCCACGCCCCGCTCTCGCCGTACTGCCGGAACTTCCACGGCGATTTCAACAGGTTGCCGGTCTGAGCCGAAAACACCCGCGGCTTGGAAAACGGCAACGGCTTCCCATGATCCCGTTCGAGCAGCGGCTTGTAATCGAACGTGTCAACTTGCGAAGGTCCTCCGTGCATAAAAAGGAACAAAACCCGCTTCGCCTTCGCCGGCAACGGCGGAGCCTTCGGAGCCAGCGGATTCGCCGCGTGAGTCACGTCTGCCTTCAACAGGTCCGTCAGAGCGAGAGCCCCAAACCCGCACGCCGACGCGCGTAGCACGTCGCGTCGCGAGATGACTGGTTCAATGCGATGGCAGGAGCAACGCATGGCGGGCAATGCAATCACGAATCATTCTTCCTCAGCGACAATCTGCGCAACCTGCGTTTCAAAATTTGAAACGCAAATTGCGCCGATGGCAGATGAGCTCGGAGATCAACCCAATTCAGCGACGAGTTTGCGTTCATCCACGAGGTACTGCGGGCGGCCGTTGGGGTCGATGAGCGTGGTTGTGTCGGGGTCGATGCCGAGTTGCTTGTAAACGGTCGCGAAGATGTTTTGCAGGTGGATCGGCCGAGTCGCGGGGACTTCGCCCAGGCGGTTGGTCGAGCCGATCGCTTGGCCATGCCGAAAACCTCCGCCGGCGACGAAGAAGAATCCGGCACGCGACCAATGGTCTCGGCCCGCTCCGCTGTTGATCCGTGGCGTGCGGCCGAACTCGCCCGACATCAGGATGATCGTGTCGTTCAGCAGACCGTGAGCGTCGAGGTCTTGAATCAAGGTGCTCAGCCCGTTGTCGAGGTTCGGCAACTGCATCTTGAGATGGCCGAAGTTATTGCCGTGCGTATCCCAGCCCCCCCACGAGAACGACACGCAGCGCGTCCCCGCTTGAATCAGCCGCCGCGCCAGAATCATGCGCTGGTTCTGCTGATCCTTTTCGACGCCGTAGCGTTCGAGCAGTCGCGGGTCTTCCCGTCGCAGGTCAAGCGCCTTTGCGACTTCGCCGGAGGTGATGAGATTGACCGCTCGTTCGGTGAAGCTGTCGAGGGCGGTCATCATGCC
Organism: Planctomycetaceae bacterium; assembly: GCA_046156195.1. Lineage (GTDB taxonomy): Bacteria > Planctomycetota > Planctomycetia > Planctomycetales > Planctomycetaceae > SXKJ01. Next base: position 11,002 of record JBJXEX010000147.1, read on the forward strand.
GCGCGAGTCGACTCCCTGACGCGCGCTGTTGAGTCCGGCGAGCAACGCCTTGCGATCATCCAGTCGATTGAGTGTCACTTGCTGATTGAGCGAGAGGTTCTGTCGGCCGACTCCGTCCGGCACGAATGGGGCATGAACTTGGCCGAGGAACCCAGGCTTCGAGGAGTGCGTCAGATCCACAAACGTCGGCGCGGAACCTTGCGCGGTGAACTGGGCCGGTCCCCACATCTTGGACATGACCGATCCAACGCTCGGATGGCCGCCGATCGACCGCAATCCGCTCTCCGGCCAGCCGGTGTCGGATTGCACGTTCGTGTGTTCGTCGCTGATGCCGGTCACGGAGCGGATGACCGAGAACTTGTCGGCGACTTGGGCCAGCTTCGGCAGATGTTCGGAGATGTCGAAGCCGGGGCAGTTGGTTGCGATCGGCTTGAACTCGCCGCGAACTTCGGATGGGGCTTCCGTTTTCAAATCGAACGTGTCGAGATGCGAAGGGCCACCGCTTAAAAAAATGTTGATCACGGACTTCTTCGAGCCCCCCGTTGCGGCTTGGCTTTCGAGTCGCAGCAACTCCGCCAGAGTAAGCCCACCGACTCCGGCCGCTCCGATTTGCAGGAACGAGCGTCGAGTCACGGAATCGCACAACGGATTGCGTTCACCGAAGAAAGTCAGCATGGCGGGAGTCCTTTTAAGTTGGAGAGTGAATGAGGCGGGACGTGATCGCTCACTGGCGATTGTGACCTGCGAGTCAGCCAAGTGGGCGGGCATTGTCATAGGGATCGGCAGAATCAACAAGTTCTGATGCGTGAGAATTCGGATCGCGCGGGCGAAGGGCACCAGACCAAAGCGGTGGATCGACACTGCACACCATACTCCCTGTTGAATTGCCACATCTGGGATCGTCGATAACACTGCCATCCACTTACTCGGAGCGTCTTGGTCGCGGGGAGCTTGCTCATGCTCGACATCGTTGGTCGCCCGGTTCGGTTGTGTGACGGTATTAGCCGTCGTGGATTCCTGCGTGTCGGCTCGCTCGGTGCGGGACTCACGCTGCCCAGCGTGTTGAGGTCGCGGCAGGCTCAAGCGGCCACGGCCGATCGCAACGACACGGCAATTATTCTGCTCTTTCAAGCCGGCGGCGCTTCGCATATCGACCTGTACGACATGAAGCCCGCGATGCCCGCCGAGGTGCGTGGCCCGTTCAATCCGATCGCGACCAACCAACCCGGTCTCGATGTTTGCGAATTGATGCCGGGACACGCGCGGATCGCCGACAAGCTGGCGGTCATTCGTTCGATCAAACACAACCTCGCGGTTCACGACGACGGCACCCACTGGCTGCAAACCGGTTGGCCGCTGCTGAACGCTCGGCAAATGGGACAGCAGAATCCGTCGCAAGGTTCGGTGATCTCCGCCTTGGCGGGTGCGCGCAAAAGTGGGATGCCGGCCTATGTCGCGATCCCCGAAGACTATCGCCGTCATGCCGGCTACTACGAAGGCCCGGCCTTCTTGAGCTCTCGTCATGCCGCGCTCGATGCCGGAGGCGATCCGAGCCTCGGCAACTACCGGCCTCCTGAATTCAAACTGCCGGCCGATGTTGTGATGTCACGGCTCGACGAACGTCGCGGCCTGATGCGCGAGTTCGATTCGCTCTCGCGACAACTCGACCGCGAGCCGGCGTTCCGCAATCTCGATGATGTCCAACGGCAGGCTCTCGAACTCGTCAGCGGCTCGACCGTGCGACAAGCGTTTGATCTCTCGCAAGAGTCCACCGAACTGCGCGACAAGTACGGCCGGCATGCTTACGGCCAATCGGCGTTGCTTGCGAGGCGGCTGGTCGAAGCGGGGGTGACCTTCGTCGTCATCAACCTCTATGAAAAAGATGTCGATTGGTGGGACGACCATTACGTCATCGAAAAGAACTTGCGGAAGCGGCTCCCCGTCTACGACCAAGCGATCACAACGCTGATCGAAGATCTGACGGAGCGCGGTCAGATCGACCGAGTGCTCGTCGCAGCGTTCGGTGAGTTCGGCCGCGCTCCGCGCATCGACCAGCACGCTGGCCGAGGCCACTGGCCCGGAGCCGCGTCCGCGGTGCTTGCTGGTGGAGGCATTCGTGGCGGCCAAGTCATCGGCTCGACCGTCGCCAACGGAGCCGAACCCAAAGACCGCCCGCTCGGCCCCGGCGACCTCCTCGCCAGCCTGTACCGAGTCGTCGGCCTCGATCACCACGCAGTTGTCCGCGACCGACAACAACGCCCCGTCCCGATCATCGAATCCGGCGAACCGATTGCGGAGCTGTTTTGAGATTTGTCTAGACCACCAGCAACCGATCGAACGGATCGCGATGATGCAACGGGAGTCGCTGCTGTTCGTCGGCGTCATCCAAAGTCATCGGCAGCAGACTGGCGCAGAGAAAAACCAGCGCGTCCTCCATCCATTCCCGAAACGGTCGCGACAGAGCCAGCTTGCCGAGTTGAACCTTGATGCTCAATTCCCAAACGGTCCCGATGCTGATCAGCCGCTCGTTCGATTTGTTCTCGATCGCCTCGACAGCCGAACGGCTCAGCTTCGCGGTGTTGTCCATCGACCAAATCACGGTGTGCGAGTCGAGCAGCAACTTCACTCCTGGTACTCCTTGAAGTCGTCCAAAGGAGCCTCAAATTCGGGAGCCATGTAGACGACGGAGCCACGCATCGCTCCCAATTTCACACGCGGCTTGGGGACCACGATTCGAGCGATCGGCTGGTTCCCTTCCGTGACGATCAACTCATCGCCGGGTGCCAGTTGATGAATCATCCCACCAAGATTCGCTTGGGCCTCTTCGAGTGTGACGGATGACATGACGTGGTCCTCTTTCCAAACTCGGCCTGTGGATTGTGTTCGACCGCAGACCATTGCGGAGACATCATCATCAAAGACGGTCAAGCAGCAACACGGAAATCGCCGCCCCTCTTGTCGCGTCGGTGCCATAGGCATAAGGAACTTGGCGCAGCGTCCGATTCGTGGACAATGCCACGCGCAGTTTCAACGAGTCAGGAGGTGACTGATGCTTGCGGTTCATGCCAAGTGGAAAGGCGGGAGAGTCGTCATTGATGAAGCAGTCGATTGGCCGGAAGGGTGTGAATTGGAAGTCCGACCCGTGGCCGTCAACGGCTCTGTAGATGATGACGTTGAATCCAACGATCCCGCAGCAATCGCACGGTGGATCGCGGAGTTTCAAGCGGTCCCGCCTTTGGAAATGACGGCGGAAGAAGAGGCCGAATGGCAGTCGGCGCGGCAGGCTCAGCGCGAGTTTGAACTCAAGACCTTCGCTTCCGGAAATCTGTAACACAGCATCAGATTCCAGAGGCCGATGCCGTGCCCTATTACGAGTTCATGTGGACCGACGAGATCATTGAGCACATCGCGGAGCATGACCTCGCACCGGACGATTTTGAGCAAGTCGTCAGTTCGCCGGACGATGTCGGCGCGAGCGACTCTTCTGGATTACCATGTGCCTGGGGTGAAACCGCCGATGGCCGATTCATCATTTGCGTGTACGAGGAAATTGACGACCTGACCTTGTTGCCGGTGACGGCCTATGAAGTGCCGCGTCCTGGTGAATCACACTGACTCGAACCATCGAGAACATCCCATGCCGACCGCCCATCGCCACATCGACTTCAAACTGACCCCTGAGCAACAAGCTCGACTGCAACAGCAGCGCGAGCAAATCGCCGCCGAGCGTCCGCAGCTTCAAGCGAAGCTGGAACGCATTCACGAGGCCAAGCACGAGCCGTCGTTTTGTGGCCAGCTCCGCCAAGCGATTCACAGCAGTGGGCGGCTGATCGCGCACCTCGCCGCCGAGGCGGGAATCACGACTCAGCAACTCAGTGATTTCCTGGCGGGAGACCGAACCTTGCGTTCCGACGTTCTCGACCGCCTGACCGCCGCCGTCGGTGCGTCCTTGATCGTCGCCGAAC
>JBJXEX010000356.1:0-18443 GCA_046156195.1 Planctomycetaceae bacterium
TGGCCTAAAACCTATGCTTAAAACCATACCATAAGGATGTGCTATGTAGTGCCAATGATAGTTTGCGGATTCGCAACCCATTGCTAGAATGCGACTTACAAGAACGAGCTGTCGAAGTTGAGTCAAACCAACCCTCCCCCGCGCAACAAAACTCGCTGCAACGAATTAGCCATTTTCATCAGGCCAGCCTGACCCCGGCTGAGACCGGCTGATACCTACTTCAGCCGCCCGGACGCTCGCCGCTTGGCTTGGTCGAACAACTCGGCGGTTGAGATCGGCCGCGGCGCGGGAGTCGCCGAAGCCGAACTCGCTGGAGCAATCGGTGTCGGAGCGGCAGCGGGGGTGATCGGCGAGGGCACAACTTGTCGCCGAGCACGGGCAGGGCGGAAGCTCTCCCACCACGAGGGGCGTCGCGCGGGGGCGTGTTGGACGTTGACCGCCGGCTCGGCGACGGCGGTCGTTCGTCGCCACCACGGAAACGTGTCCCACCACGATAGTCGTCGCCCCGCGATCTCCAGGAGCAGAACCAACAGACTCAGAGCGAACAGCCACGGCAAAAGCGTTCGCGTTTGCACGCTGCGAGGCGGGTCGGCCAGGATCGACAGGATGTCGGTTCGTTCGCGGCCGTGAGAGAGTTTCGCGACATCGCTCAGCATCTCGCGACCTGAGGGCAGGCCCTGTCGTGGCGCGAACTCCGGCGAGTACGGCAGCGTGACCGTCGGCCCGCGTGCGAACTCGCGCGAGTTCTTGCCGGCCGAGCGGACCAGCGTGCGATACGTCCCGGTTTGCTCCAATCGAAACCGAGCCTGCAACGAGTTCGGCCCGGTCCACACGAAGTCGGGAGTCATCGGTTGAGTCCGTTCGTCACCCGGCGGGACGACGAACAGCGTCGGCGCATCCGAGCGATGCTTCTCCCCCCGGTCGGGATCAAGCTCCACGTTGACGACCGCCTCTTGTCCTTCTTGCTGCATCGCGATGAAGACGTCATCCGGCGACGCACTGTTGAGCAACCAGCGCGTCTGCGTCACGAGGAAGTCCGCGTAGTTGTCCCAATCTTTGAACGGGCCGGAGTGCGGCCCATCCGCTTCGATCGAGAGGGCGGCGACTCGGCCCAAGCCGCGATACCAGAACGCCAGCCACGGCGCGTTGTATTCATCGGTCGAGATCACCGCGCCGGTCGCCTCCGGCTTCAAGTAGCTGAGGTTGTAGCCCATCGTCGGCGGGAACGGTCCTCGGCCCAGCTCGCCCATCAGACGTGCGTCGGGCAGCAGCTTGCCATGAATGCCGTCCGCCGGATGCACCTCTTTGTCATGCTTGATGAACGTGTTGCGGGCGATGCTCATCGTGTCCTGCGAGAACAGCCGCGGCAGTTCTTGAGCGTCGTCAGAGAACATGATGTTGCCCCCTCCCAGCTTGGCCACGTCCTTCAGCAAGTCCGAGTGAACGTCGTGATCGGTCCCCAATCCAATCACGCTGACCGTGATGCCGATGTCGGCGTATTTCTTCAACAGCGTTTGGTAGTCCCCCGGCACTTCGCTGTCCTGAGCGTCCGAGAACAAGATGATATGCCGCGTCGAGTACTCGCCGGCCTTCATCAGTTCATTGCCAGCCGCCACCAAAGCCTCGTAGACATAGATGCCGCCCCCTTCGCTTTGAATCCGCAAGACTCGCGAGATCATCGCGTCCGGGTCATCGACGTTGCGCAATCCTTGAACGAGATGTGCCGAAGTATCCACCGCGAAGACCGCCACCTTGTCCGACGGCGAGAGCAGCTTGATGCACTCGGCCGTGCCGAGGTTGGCGAGGTCCATCTTCACCTTACCCCCCTTCACCGGCAGAGACATGCTCCCCGACCGATCGAGCGCGATCACGATCGCGACGCGGTTCTTGCGATGCTCTTCGCGCAACTCCATCGACACCGGCAAGACTTCATCGAGCGGACTCTTGAAATACCCGCCGACTCCGAAGCTTCGCTCGCCCCCGGTCATCAGCAATCCGCCGCCGAGGTCTTCGACCCACTGCGCCAGCCGTTCCATTTTGAGCCGTCCGAAGTCAGCCGCCGGCACGTTCTCGACAATCAACGCGCGGTACTTGTCGAGCGAGTCCTGCGTCAGCGGATGCGACTTGCTGCTCGCGATATCGACTGGCAGTCGCGCCGCCCGCAACGCTCGCACGAGGTTGTCCTCTTGGCCATCCGCATTGAGCACCAGCACTCGCGGAGCCGCTTCGACTCGCACGACTCCCGCACCTCGATTGTTCTCCTCCAGCGGATCCCCTTCGAGCAACAACTCGGCCGAGTAATTCGTCAGCCCACCCTCTTCGAGCAGATCGCGAAACACCACGCGATTGAGTCCCGTCACGAAGTCTCGTTCGAGCTTCGCGATCTCTTGTCCATCGCGGAGCACACGCACGGTCGCGTGAGCCTCACGGCTGGCATGAACCCAGACCGCGAATTGAAACGGCTCACGCGGAGCGACCGTGTCGGGCAGAGTCAGCGATTCAATCGCCAGATCGCCAATTCGATTCCGCTCGAAAAGACGAAAATCCACCGGCACGCCGACTTCGCGAGCACGCCGCGCGGCCGTCAGCGGAGAACCGCCATTCACCTCGCCGTCCGAGAGCACCAGCACACGCCCCGGCCGAGTTGGCTCAATCAAATTCAGCGCGGCCGCGATCGCGTCGTTCAAATCCGATCCGTCCGACAACACGTCGCGCGTGTACGCACCGAGTTCACTGTTGCGCGACAGCGTGTGCTCGACCTCTGCTCGGCTACCGAACGTCACCAGCCCGATCCGATCGCCGCTTTTGCGATTCCGTTCGAGATCTCGCACCAACTCGCGAATGGACTCATCAGCCTTCGCCGGCAACGACCGCGAACGATCCGCGACCACAACGATATCGATCCCCTCGCCGCCGAGATTCCACCGCGGCCCCGTCAACGCCAACAGCAAGAGAGCCAACAACGTGACTCGCAAGACACCGGTAAAACCGCGCGCAATCCCCCAGCGCCGATACGCGAACGCCAAAGGGATCGCCAACAAGAACAGTTCGGGATACTGGAATTGGATCATCGTGCGGGACATCTTGGGCGTGTCGATCCGCGAAGTCAAAACGCCGAACGCACTAGCGTCGGGCGATTCGCCGTCAAACGTCACCCACCGAGCCCCGCTCGCCGATTTTTTACGCCTCCCGCGAACGAGTTGAATCTCGACCTCACGAATCCAATAATCGCGGCCGACTCCACCAGACGACTTGAACTCATCAAACAAGGCACGAGATGTCCGCGCCCGATCCTCCCAACGTGGACGCGACGCAGGATGAGCCGCTCGGTGCCCCGCACCACGACGAGACACCGGCTGAGCCTTTGCATCTGTCCCCCACGCCACCCGCCAGTGATCAGCGATCTCCGTCAGCCGTTTCGATCCAGTCGATTGGCCGCTACCGCGTGGAGCGACGCCTGGGACAAGGTGGATTCGGCGCGGTCTACCTGGCGATGGACGACGAATTGAATCGCCGCGTCGCGATCAAAGTTCCCCGACGGCTCGCGGAGACGCAACTGGCCGAGTACCGCGATGAGGCCCAGAAGCTGGCCAAGCTGGAACATCCCGGAGTCGTCCCGATCTACGACATCGGCCACACCACCGAGTTCCCCGTCTTCCTGGTCACGAAGTTCATTGAGGGAGGCACGCTGTCCGACTGGGTGCAGCGCGCTCGGCCGGATTTCTTGACCGTCGCGCGGCTGATCGCCGAGGTGGCCGAGGCTCTGCACGCCACGCATCTGAAGGGCATCTTTCATCGCGACATCAAGCCCGCCAACATCCTGGTGGATGCAACTGGCAAACCGTATCTCGCCGACTTCGGACTGGCACTGACGGAGGGACACGGACTCAACGCCGCGCCGGAGATACTCGGCACCCCCGCTTACATGAGTCCCGAACAAGCGGCGGGCGAAGGGCATCGCGTGGATGGCCAGACCGACATCTTCAGTCTGGGGGTCGTGATCTATGAATTGCTCGTCGGAGTCCGTCCGTTTCGAGCCAGCGAAAAACTGTCGCCGCGAGACCGCAACTCGCAGCTTTTAGAAATGGTCAAGACCTACGATCCCCGTCCGCCGAGGCAGGTCAACGATCAAGTCCCCAAAGAGCTGGAACGCATCTGTATGAAAGCGCTCGCCAAGCGCAAGCCCGATCGGTACACGAACGCCCGCGACATGGCCGAAGATTTGCGTCACTTCGTCGGGAACCCGGCCACGCAAGAAGTCGCGTCCGTGCGAGTCCATGTTCCGCCGACGCGAGAGGCTTCCACTCCAGCCGCCACGCCGACGCCGGGGGCCGCGCTCGGCGCGGGGCACCCGACCCCGCCGCAAATGATCTCCGATCGCGAGCCGCTCAAGATCGTCCCCAAAGGACTCCGTTCGTTCGATGCCAGCGACGCCAGCTTCTTTCTCGACCTGCTCCCCGGCCCGCGCGATCGCGACGGATTGCCAGAGAGCATTCGCTTCTGGAAGACGCGCATCGAGTCGCTCGATCAAGAGGTCACGTTCGCGGCCGGCGTGTTGTACGGCCCGTCCGGCTGCGGCAAGTCGAGCTTAGTGAAGGCCGGACTGATCCCGCGTCTGGCCGAGCACATCGTCCCGATCTACGTTGAAGCCAGCGGCGACGAAACGGAACAGCGACTCGCACGCGCGATCCGCCGAGCCTGTCCGGCACTGAACGACGACGAGCTCTCGCTGACGGTGCTCTTGAAGACTCTGAGACGCGGCATCGGTCTACCCGGCGGCAAGAAAGTATTGATCGTGCTCGACCAGTTCGAGCAATGGCTGCACGCCAATCGCGGCCAGACGAATCAAGAACTCCCCGCCGCGCTGCGGCAATGCGACGGCGATCGAGTCCAATGCCTGATTCTCGTCCGCGATGATTTCTGGCTGGCGATCAGCCGCTTCCTGCAACAGTTGGAAGTCCGATTGATCGAAGGCGAGAACTGCGCGATGGCCGACCTGTTCGATCAACCCCACGCGAGAAAGGTGCTCGACGCCTTCGGTGTCGCGTTCAATGTGGTTCACGCGGCTCGCGTGAACGTGACTCCGCCGCCCGATATCGAAACACCGACGCACGCGAGCCGCGTGCGCCACAACGCCACACCGACGCAGGCGAGCCGCCTGCTCTACGACCAATTCCTCGACCAATCCGTCACCGCGCTCTCCGAAGAAAACAAAATCATCTCCGTCCGCCTGACGCTGTTCGCCGAGATGATGAAATCGAAACCGTGGACCCCGGCCACGCTGCGGGCCATCGGCGGAGTCACCGGCGTCGGCGTCACGTTCCTGGAAGAGACATTCTCGGCCAAGACCGCGAAGATCGCCTACCGCACTCACGAAGTCGCCGTGCGCGGAGTCTTGAAAGCCTTGCTCCCAGAACTCGGCACCGACATCAAAGGCCATCAAGTCCCACGCGACGTGCTGCTACAAGCCAGCGGCTACGCGCAGCGTCCCGGCGACTTTGAGCTGTTGTTGCACATCCTGGATCGCGACCTGCGATTGATTACACAGGTGGATGCAGAGGGGGAGAGGGGGCGAGAGGGAGAGGGGGAGGGAGACAACAATTTGTCCGTCTCCCCCTCGCCCCCTCCCCCACTCTCCCTTTCCTATCAATTGGCCCACGACTACCTCGTCCCGTCGATCCGCGACTGGCTGACGAAGAAACAAAAGGAAACCTGGCGCGGCCGAGCGGCGTTGCGATTGGAAGAACGCTCCGCGCAATGGCAGCGGACTCACGAGCGGCGTCACCTTCCGTCGTTGTTGGAGTTCACGTCGATCGTCTGCGGGGTCCCGAACCGCAAACGAACCGCCGAGCAACGCCGCATGATGCGCACCGCGACTCGGCATCACGCGGTGAGATGGGGTTCGCTGCTGTTGATGTTGGTCGCGACGGTCTTCGGCGTCGAACGTCACTTGGCCGAGCGTCAGCGGATCGCTGACGACAAGACGGCGACCACTCGCATCAACGATTTGGCCGAGTCGCCTGCCGCTGGGGTCAACGTCTACATCGACACGCTCGAACCGCTGCGACCGCTGGCGATTCCCAAGCTGCGTTCGATGCTGGCTGACCCGCAAGCCAAACCGTTGCATCGTCTGCACGCGGCCTACGCGCTGGCCGCGTTCGGCGAGTCCGCCCTGAACGCCGACCTCATCACCGTAATTCTGGACAACGTCCCGACCGCCGACAGCGCGGAAGCCAAGAACATGGCCGCGGCACTGCGGCAGATCGCGCGACTTGGTGAGCCGGAGGGCATCAGCCCCCGGACCTCCGGCGCGACGAACGTCAATCCTCAAAGTCCGGGGGCTAACGCCCAATGGCTCACCAAAGATTCCGTGGTGGCCGCCAAGATCGCCCAGCGAATTCAAACCCTCGACCTAAGCGACGAGGCCACACGCTCCGACCGACTGACGATCAAAATTCGCTACGCCGCGTTGGCCTTGTATCTCGGTGATCCGAGCCTCGTCAGTCCGATGTTGCAACTCGGCCCGGACCCGGCGGAGCGAACCGCCTTCATGTTGCGTCTGAAAGATTGGCCAGCCAACACGCCGGAACTCCGCGACATCTTGGCCACGACGACCGATGATGCCCTGCGCTCCGGCGTGGTCTTAGCCATCGGTCGCTTTCCCAAAGAGACCATCGCCGACTTCGACGCACTGTCGTCCGTGCTGCAAGAGTTGTTCTTCACCGCTCCAGACGGCGGCAGCCACAGCGCGCTCGACTGGACGCTGCGGCAATGGAATGTGGCGCACGCGGCCCGCGTGCGTCTCCCTGATGTGGAGCAAGCGGCTCGCCTACCCGGCCCTGACCTGTCGCACGCGAGCCGCGTGCGCCACAACGAACCACGCCGTTGGTCCATCAACTCCGTCGGCATGACCCTCGTCGAGATTCCCGCCGGGAAGCATCATCTGATCGATGAGGAGGAAAACCCGTACGAAGTCGAATTCACGCGGCCGGTCTATCTCAGCAATCGCGAAGTGACAGTGGCTCAGTTCTTGGCGTTCGCGAACGATCCGAACACTCCTGGGGACCAGAAGCCGCAGAAATGGGAAGGTTACGAACAAAGCATCAGCCCAACGGACGACTGCCCGGTGCAGCAAATCAGTTGGTTCGACGCGGTGATGTACTGCAATTGGCTGAGCCACAAGGAAGGTTTGACGCTGTGCTACACCGAGACAAGGAAAAAATTGAGGGCTGTCGGCGATGACGAGCCCGATGAACTGGTTTGCAACTTCGCCGCGAACGGATATCGGTTGCCGACGGAGGCGGAATGGGAAGTCGCCTGCCGAGCCGGAACAACAACAACATTTAGCTGCGGCAAAGACGATGTCGAGCTGCGCGAGTTCGCGGTCTTCGGCATCAACTCGCGCAATCGGACGTGGGCGAGCGGAACGAAATTGCCAAACGGCTGGGGCTTGTTTGACATGCACGGGAATGTGTGGGAATGGTGCGGCGTTTGGTACGAGTATGAGTTGCCCAGCGGCGTTGACCCGCGCGGTCCTTCGACAGGATTGATCCGCTGCCTCCGGGGCGGCGGATGGGGGCTCTCCGGAGTCGGGAACTTCAAAGAAGAGAAGCGCCAGTGGCTCTTGCCGTTGTACCGATATCACGACCTGGGCTTCCGCTTGGCCGCAGTTCCGGCAGGCCGGTAACAGCAAAAGAACAGCAGGGCGTGACCGGAGCACGGAACGTAGGCCCGGAGGCGTAGCGGAGCGGAGCCGTAGGTGCCGGAGTGGAGTGCTCCGGTCACGCCCTGCCGGGGAGGTTTGGGGTCTGGCATTTCGGAAATTCGAAATTGGCCCCAGCCAATTCCGAAATTCCGAAGTGCCTGACCCCCGCGTTCTCCAGCCAATTCCGAACTTCCGAAGTGCCTGACCCCCGCGTTCTCAGAAGCCATCTTAACATTCGAATCTTTGTGTTCCTCGGAATTCACTTCGCGTTCTTTGCGACCTTCTGTTCAAAACACAGTTTGGAACAGAAGGTCGCAAAGAACGCAAAGTGGGAAAACGGGTCGGGTGTGCGTCGCCGATGATTTCTCGCTTCACGGGATCCCACTTGAGTTCGCGGCCCAGGCGCATCGCGATGTTCGAGAGATGGCAGATTTCGAGCATCCGGTTGTGCGACCAGACATCGGAGATCGGTTGCTTCCGTGCCTTCATCCCTTCGATGAAGTTGGCGGTGTGATTCGCGCTCACCTTGCCGCCGTTGACGAAGAACCGGCCTTCCGTTCCCTCGAACAGAATGCCGTTGTCCCCTTCGCTGGTGATGATCAGCTCGACGTCGTTGGGCATGTCGGCGCGGATGGTGAATTGAGTCGCCGCGTTGTACCGATCCGCGACCGTGGGGTTTCCGTCCTTTTACTCGACCGGCAACTTGTAATCGACCGGCGTGATTTTGCTTGGCCCCGTCTCGGTGGCTCCGAGCGCCCAGCAGGTAATGTCGACGTGATGTGCTCCCCAGTCGGTGAGCTTTCCGCCGGAGTACTCGTGCCAGTTGCGGAACGAGTAGTGGCAATTGCTATAGAGCGGCACGCCGCCGCCGTAACCTTGTCGCAGTTCCGGCAAAGCTCGATACGGAACTTTGGGGGCTGGGCCGAGCCCAAAATCCCAATCAAGCTGTTCCGGAACTGCCGCCTCCGGAATGGACTCGGAAGCCTCCATGCGGTCGATGCCGCACGTCACCTTCTTCACCTTGCCGATGCGGCCTTCTCGGATGAGTGCGATTGCCTTCAGGAAACGCAGGTCAATCTCGGTTGGCTGCATCGTGCCGACTTGAAAGACTCGGCCGGTCTGTTTGACGATCTTCTCGATCAGCTTACCTTCGTCGATCGTCAACGTGAGCGGGTTTTCGCAGTAGACGTCTTTGCCCGCGAGCATCGCTTCGACCGCGATCTTCGTGGGCCAATGGTCGGGCGTGGCGATGGCAAACAATCGCATGGATTCTTCGGGCATCAAGTCGGCCAACGAGGGACTCTTCTGCTTGCGGTCATTGGCGGAATGGCCCACCAATTCCTTCAACGACCAGCCGTCAAGAGGTTCATGTAGCGACTTGTAGGTGATCAAATTGTGATCGGCGAGCGGCACAAAACCGTCTTGATCCCAAACAGGCGATGCCAGTCGGTCACGTCAGTTTCGGTCGGTTTGTCACGACGTGCCATGCTCACAATCCTTTTGTCCTTCTGTAAGCGCCAGCACTTCCCCAAACTCAGTCTCAAGCAATCGCTTTCGTCACGATGTTTCCGCGTGTCCCGGTGATTCGTTCTTCCAACCCTTTGTAGAAGAACGTCAGACGTTCGTAATCAAGGCCCATGAGGTGCAGGATCGTGGCGTGCAGATCGGAGACATGACACGGTTCGTCGACGGCGGCGAAGCCCAAGTCATCCGTCGCGCCGATCGGTTGATCGGTCTCGCCCGCGTGGATCGTGTGGTTGCTGATGCAGTTGTTGTGGCCGTCCCAAGTGTCCTCGATATGCCCGCCGCCGGAGTACAACTGAATGAACCGCACACCCCGCTCGATTCCGCCGCGGCGGACCGAGCGATCAGGCACTTGCGTCCGAAGTCCGCCGTGCGAGCGTCATCCAGCCCGTACATCTCCTGCGTCTGCCGCGTCTCTTGCGAGAGATCGACGACATCCGCCGCCGTCGTTTGCATCTGATACGCCAGCTCGTAGGAGAGGATGCGCGCGACGAGTTCGGAGTCCCCGGGGTTGAGGGTTGAGGGATTACGGTTGAGGGCAACCGCAGGCGGACTTGCCTGTCCTGCCCTCAACCCTAAACCTTCAACCCTCAACCTCAAGTGCTCCCGATTCAATTCGCTGAGCAGGTCGAGCGATTTCCGTTGCGTCCGATCGGAGACTCCCGCCGGAGTCGCGAGGTCCAACAGCGGCGACCCCTGGCTGCGAAACAGCGTCCCCTGATAGGCCGCCGGCATGAACCCGCCGGTCCAATTCGACGCACTGCCGATCGGCCCGCCGCGCGGATCGGTCATCACTACGAAGCTCGGCAGGTTCGCGTTCTCGGTCCCCAGGACGTAGCTCAGCGCACGGGAAAGATACGCATCAATCCTCTTGACCGATTTTTCCCGCACGGGCTATCGTCCGCGCGTTCCGAGTCTGCCCCAATTCGTCGTCGGTGACTGTGTCAACAACACTGACAAGTTCTCGGACAGGCTCGAATGGAACGAACTTCCCTGCGCGAAAGGAATCGCCGATGTCCGACTTAACGCTCGCCACTCCTACACCTCACGAACCGGTGCCGTTCATCTCGCTGGTCGCGCAGCATCAGACGATCGCTCACGAAGTCACCGCGGCCGTTGGCCGCGTGCTGGCCGAACAAAAATTTATTCTCGGCGAAGAGGTCAGCTCGCTCGAAACCGAGATCGCCAGTTATTGCGATTCACGCTCGGCGATCGGTTGTGCGTCGGGGACCGACGCGCTGATCCTGGCGTTAATGGCGCTCGGAGTTGGCCCCGGTGATGAAGTCATCACAAGCCCGTTCACATTCTTCGCGACGGCCAGTGCGATCTGCCGGTTGGGTGCCAAGCCGATCTTCGCGGACATCGACCCGGTGACGTTTAACATCAATCCCGATGCGGTCGAAGCGGCGATCACTCCCCGCACGAAAGCGATCATGCCGGTGCATCTCTTCGGATTGTGCTCCGACATGGAGCGGTTGTGGCGGATTGCCGTGCGGCATGGCGTGTCGATCGTCGAGGATGCTTGCCAGGCGATCGGTGCGGAATACCGTGGCCGCCGCGCGGGGGTGCTCGGCACGATTGGATGCTTCAGTTTCTTTCCGACGAAGAACCTCGGCGGAGCGGGTGACGGCGGCATGTTGACCACCGATGACGCGGACCTCTGCAAACAACTCCGCTGCCTGCGAGTTCACGGAGATGTCGGCAACTACCATCATCTCGAAGTGGGACTCAATAGCCGCTTGGACGCGATCCAAGCGGCGATTCTGCGGATCAAGCTGCGGCATCTCGAACAATGGACCGACGCTCGACGCCGCAACGCGCAGAGTTATCGCGATCTGTTCGCGGCTTACAGCTTGTGTGACGAACTCGCGTTGCCGGTCGAGCCGCGCGAATACAAACACGTCTACAACCAATTCACGGTGCGGATCACGGGCGGCCGCCGGGACGGCGTGCTGCAACGACTGCGAGCCAACCACGTCGGCGCGATGGTTTACTACCCGATTCCGCTGCATGTGCAGCCCTGCTTCGAGTTCCTCGGTCATCGCGTCGGCGAGTTCCCCGAAGCGGAAGCCGCCTCGCGAGAAGTCTTGTCGCTGCCGGTGTACCCAGAGATGCCCGCGCATCATGCCGAGTTAGTCGTCCGCCAACTCAAGGCCGCGGTCGGTCAGTCGCGACCGCAGTTGGAAATCCGCCGCGCCGCTTGAAGCCAATCGGTCAGTGATATGAATTGTGGTGCGACTCTGCGAATTGTTTGGAGCGTCGTGCCACACTGAATGCGGCTCACGCGTCAGTCGTCGATCCCCAGGCGATAGCGGAGTTCCGCGAACAGCCGCGAGTACTCGTCGCTGGACGAGTGGACGTGCTCGGCTTCCGTGAGGAATTTGATTTCGTCGTCGCACTCGATGCCGTGATCGGCCAGGACCGATTCAAACTCGCTGAGGTCATGGCCGTAGATGATGAGCAGCTTGTGCTCGTCGAATTGGACCTCAACGGGAACTCGCGGGTTGAGCACGGCGATGCCGGTGCAACCGTCGTTGAGCAGCATCTCCTCGAAGTCGTACAGCACGCTTTTGAGGATCGGCAGGTCAATGTGCTCGCGGTACATGTCCTCGTGGCGGCCGTTGGTTTTCTCGTGGCTGGTTTCGAGCACCACATCGACTTCGCTCCCGATGGGGTCCATCAGGTCGATGAAGAGATCGAAGACATCTTCACGCGACGCCGAGACCATGAGAACCGGAATATCGATTCCGGTGCGGTCGTCGGTGTATTTGTCGTGGCGATAGCCGGCTCGCGGGATGACTTGCAGGTCGAAGGAGGGTCGCACTGCATCGGTCAGCGAGAAGCCGTCGTAGTCGGCGATCTTCAAGTGTCTTTCGAGCTGCGCTTCCGAAAGATTCGCAAAGCTGCTCTGGCCACGATTTTGCTGGCCGTCTCGAAAGTTGTTCTTGATGAATTTTTTGAGGAAGCCCATCGTGAGTTCTCGTGGGGCGGATGACGTGCGAATGGGATGTGCCCGATCCGATTGCTGATTCGCGAAGGTGGCAGGATCGCGTTGCTGCGGGGGGCGAATCGGGACAGGCAACTCTAGCACGAGTTCCGCGCGGCACTTCCGGGCCTTGAGTCTTCCCGGTCAGATTCACTCACAAGCGCACGAACAACCGGGGCAAAGTGGGTTTGGCGAAACCTTGTCAGAGAGCGAACAGGTCGGACAAACGGAAACTGTCCGAGTCGTGTGGGTCGTATCGCCTCCGCATAATCGGTAAGTACGGCGCGATTGCTCGCACCGACAGGAATGAGCCATCCCGGTCGGATTACGCGGCGCTCCACGCGAGAGTTCTGAATTCCTCCAGGCGACAACCGGGCCGCGTCTGGTTTCGCTGTCCGCCCCAGGACAGGATCCTCTCCACTGGGATCCGTTTTGAATTGATCCGTGTGTGCATTCAAGGAGACTGCGATGTCTGCTGTGATTGGTCTGCTCAAGTTCGTGTCGATGCCGACGATCCTTGCGGCTGATCCTCTGTCGGACGGCACTGCTTGGCTGCTGCCCCGAGTCGGGATTCCGTTTGCCGGATTGTTATTCGTCGCTTGGCTGGTGCTGCGGTACATCCCCAACGATGCCGTGGGAGTCATTGAGAAGCTCTGGTCTCTGAGCGGTTCGGTGCCGGAAGGTCAGATCATGGCGGCGGGGACCGAAGCGGGGTTTCACTCCGACTTGCTGCGCGGCGGCATCCATTTCGGTTACTGGCGCTGGCAGTATGTCATCCACAAGATTCCGTTGGTGACGATCCCTCAAGGTAAGATCGGCTACGTCTACGCTCGCGATGGCGAGCCGTTGCCTCCCAGTCAGACGCTCGCGCGAGTTGTCACCAGCAACCATTTCCAAGACGCGCGAGCCTTCCTCGGCGAGCGTGGACCGGACACTCGTGGCCAGCGCGGTCGGCAGCGAGCCATCCTGCGCGAAGGGGTCTACGCCATCAATCCCGCGCTGTTCATCGTCATCACGGAAGCGACCGTATTCTCTCTGCGCAATTTGCAGTCGGTTCAGGAACGAGCGACCATCGCCTCATGGCAAGCGGAACTGAACGAAATTGATGCCTTCGATCCGGTGGTCGTCGGCGGGGCGATCAAGATGCCCGACCCGGCCAATCCCGATCAGACGATCGTCGTGGATAGCATCGGCATCGTGACGGTGCATGACGGCCTCTCGTTGCTGCCGGGCGAGATCATCGCGCCGACCGTCGGGGCCACTCCCACCGATCCGCACTACCACAACAACTTTCAAGTGCCGGAAGAATTTCTCGCGGCCGGCGGCCAGCGCGGGCGACAACATGCCGTGCTGACGGACGGCACCTACTTCATCAACCGTTGGTTTGCGACCGTCCGCATGATTCCGAAAACGATCGTGCCGATTGGACATGTCGGCGTCGTCGTCAGCTATTACGGCCAGCAAGGCCGCGACCTATCCGGCACCGCGTTCCGACACGGAGAACGGGTCGAAGAGGGCGAGCGCGGCGTCTGGGAGAAAGCGCTCGGCCCCGGCAAATACGCCTTCAATACTTATGCCGGCAGCATCGTCTTGGTCCCGACGACCAACTTCGTCTTGCACTGGATCACCGGTAAATCCGAGTCGCACCGTTACGACGAAGGTCTGAAATCCATCGACCTCGTGACGAAAGACGCTTACGAACCGATGCTCCCACTGTCAGTCGTCGTCCACATCGACTACCAAAAAGCACCGAGCGTCATTCAACGATTCGGCGACGTGAAGAAGCTGATCACGCAAACGCTCGACCCGATGCTCAGCGCGTATTTCCGAGACGTGGCCCATCGCCGCACCATGCTGGAATTGTTGCAGCAGCGGGATGCGATTCAGGTCGAGGCGCGCGAGGAACTCCGTTCGCGATTCGGTCAGTTTGACATGGAGTGCGTCGATGTGCTGATCGGCAAGCCGGACACCGCGTCGGGCGGTGGTTCGATCGAGACGCTGTTGGATCAATTGCGAATGCGGCAGTTGTCGGTCGAGCAACTCGAAACCTTCGATCGTCAGCGAGCCGCCGCGGACAAGCAGCGCGCGTTGAACGAAGCTCAGGCACAAGCCGCGATGCAGGCCAAGCTGACGCAAGCCCGCGTTCAAATTCAGATTGCCGAAAGCGAAGCCGAAGCCGATCTCGCGCGAGCACGCAAGAATGCGGAGAAGACGATCGTCGCCGCCGACGCGGACGTTGCTCAATCGAAACGCCGGGCCGAGCAAACCATCGTCGCCGCCGATGCCGAACTGGCTCAGTCGCGCCGTCGCGCCGAACAAACCGTGGTGCTCGCCGAAGCCGAAAGTCAGCAACGGATTCTCGTCGGCAAAGGTGAAGCTCAGCAGGTCATGCAGGTCGGACTGTCGCAGGCCGCGGTCTTGTTGAAAAAGATTTCGTCCTACGGCGACCCTCGTTTGTACGCGCTGTCTTTGGTCTCCGAGCAATTAGCTCACAGTGCTCAACCGCTCGTCCCCGAACGGCTCTTCGTGTCAGGCGGCGACAGCGCGAGCACCGGCGGTCAAGCGGGCCAAGGCTTGATGGGACTGCTCCTCAGCCTGCTGGTCGCCGAGAAGTCCGGCTTTGAAATGTCGAGTTCCACGGAACTGG
Organism: Planctomycetaceae bacterium; assembly: GCA_046156195.1. Classification (GTDB taxonomy): domain Bacteria; phylum Planctomycetota; class Planctomycetia; order Planctomycetales; family Planctomycetaceae; genus SXKJ01. Next base: position 14,863 of record JBJXEX010000356.1, read on the forward strand.
ATCAACTCAAACAGTTCTCCGATCGTTTGGCTCAAGAGGCGATGCAGACAATGACGCCGACCACGTCCACGGAGAACGAGTCCGTGCTGACGTGATGTTGATCCGCGCATTGACGCGATCCCATGAGGAGAGCCAGAAGTTTTGGAGCCGCGATCGTCAGGGAGCGGTCCTAAGTCCTGAGCGATCACCACTCCCTCACGGTCGCGGCTCTGAAAGCTCACTGTCTCGGAGCGTGGAAACGGGAGCGTTCTAAGACACCGGTGGCTAGCGCTATTCCGCTCAGCGCCATGCGTCCTGCGTTTGTTTGCCGATTTGTGCTTCCGGTTTTAAGTAGGGGCCGAGCGACAAATACTTGGCTTGCATCGGCGAGATGTCCGGATTGGCGATTGGCGTGTGCGGCGCGTTGGGAGTTCGCGTTAGACGATACAGCTTCAACGCCGGATCGTGCGGGCCGCCGCTGTCGAGCATCGGTGTCACTTCACCTTGCCGATCGAGCAGCACTCGATTCGTGCCGTCGGTGACGACGAACACGTCCCGTCCGGTCGCAACGACCGTATTCAGAAACGTCGGGTTGTGCAGCGGGATGGCGCGATCGCCCAACAGCAACTGGCACCAGCAGCCCTTCGCGCCTCCCAGACTCATGTCGAGAAACAATTCGGATTTCGCGGGCACCACCTCGCGAACCTGTCGCAAGAAAGCCGCCTCCGCGCGGAGCTGCGGTTCGCGACGGAGACCCGATTCAATGAAGCTCACGGCGTACAGAATCGCCAAGCTCAGAAACATCGCTTGAGCCGCGCGGCGAAAATCCAACCGATGCAGATTCCACACACACCACGCGGCGACCGGCGGACAGAGCCACAACCACAATGGTGCTCCCGGCCGGCCACCAATGGCCATGCGTGCCAGCCACAACCACACCGTCAGCGGCAATACGAACACCACCGTCAGCGGCAACGGACGCAGCGACCAAGCTGGCCACTCGCGAATTCGATCCCGCAACCATTGCAGACCGAACGCCGCCAGGATCGACCACGCCGGGAGGCTCGGCAACAAATAATCGGGGGACTTGCCGGGGATCAGCGAGGCGAACAGAGGCCAGAACAATGCCCAGCACCAGACGAATCGTTGTGGCGAATAACGCTCGGCCAAGGCTTCGTGCCGAGTCCGCCAGAATCCCGCCGGAACGACCAGTGACCACGGAGCCAACACCCACGCCAAGACGGCCGCGTAATACCACACCGGTTTGGCAACCGCCGCTCCGAACCCCGCCTCATCACCCGCCAGCCGCACGTTCAGATCGAACAACCAAAAATCCCACGCTTCGGGAAATCGCGCCGCGACTAACAGTGGCCACAGCATTCCAACCGTGAGTGCCGCCAACCAACCCCAGAGCCAGCCGAATCGTTGCAGCCGGCGAGCATCCCAATTCCACAACAGGAATCCGACGATCGGCAATGCCACACAGACCGGTCCAAGCCACAGTGGCCCGGCCAGATTCGTTGCGCCCAGCAGCAGGAACAGCCCCAGCCAGCGTGCCGCTCGACCGCCGATCCACTCCGGCCAGACGTGTCGGCGAGACTGCTGCAATTCACCGCGTTGCAGCTCGCAGTGAGCGAACATGCCCAGAGCCGCCGTGACCAACAGCGTGAGCAGTGTGAATTCGTTTGCCCGGCACGCTTGCCCGGCGAAGTGGCTGGCGGTCGCGAGCGTTAGCCCACTGAGCAGTCCGCTCGCGCGACCGAACCAACGTGCGGCCAACGCTCCGGTCAGCAACACCGTCGCGATTGAGCAGAGCAATGACGGCAACCGCATCGGCCAGACGCGCCCCTCGTCACCCAACAACCACCACGTTCCCGCAGACAACCACTGAGCCAGCGGAACTCCTTCCAACCACGGCGCGCCGCCCCGTTTGGGGATCAACCAATCGCCATTGCCGAGCATCGTTCGCGCCGTCTGCGGCACGACCGATTCTGGCCACGACATTTCTCCACTGTTGATCATCCCCAGTCCGAATAGACCGGCGCAGAACAACGTCAAACGCACGATGTCGTGCCGATTCAATCGTGTTTCACCAGCAAGTGTGCTCATGGAAGTAGGCGAACCCAGCGAGGATTTTGGGTCGGGCTTGTAGGTCATTCGTCGCGAATGGGTCAAAGGGAATTTGGGAGGCGATTTTTGATTTTCGATTTTCGATTGGATGCACGACGCACTTTGCTCCGGCGACGTTGTCAACAGCCGCCCCCATCGACCTCCTGTCGATGGAGCGAGAGATGGAGGGCTAATCCGCGGCACGGAGTGCCTCTGTCAGACCCCATCTGCCTCGTGCGGATGGTGAATCAGAATTTCGATGAAGAATGCAATTCAATCGAAAATCAAAAATCAAAAATCGAAAATCATTCGCTACACTCCCGCCCCGTTTGGCTCGACTCAGGAACTTCATCACAAGGGATTGTCTCAATGACTCATCGCGCAGGATTTCACTCCCCTTTCTTCATGGGCATCGATGTTGGTGGCACCACCATCAAGATTGGAATCGTTGACGACCAGGGACAGTCGCTGTCGAAAGTGGTCGTCCCCACCGAATCTCACCGGCCGGTGGAAGTCGGCATGGCGAACCTCGAACGCTGTGCGCGTGAGTCTGTCGAGCACGCCGGATTGACGATGGATGACATTCACTCGGTCGGCCTGGCGACGCCCGGCACGATGGATATCTCGGCGGGCATGTTGCTGACTCCGGGCAACTTGCCGACCTGGCATCACTTCCCGATCCGGCAGGCAGTCGCCGATTGTTTGAAGAAGCCGACTGTCTTGCAGAACGACGCCAACGCGGCCGCGTTCGGCGAGTTCTGGATCGGCACTGCTCAAGCCGTCTCCAGCGCGGTGATGTGGACGCTGGGAACCGGAGTCGGCTGCGGTATCGTCATTCAGGACGTCATCATCGAAGGTCAGCATTCGCACGGCGGAGAGAGCGGACACAACATCGTGCAGATGGATGGCGGCCGCAAAAATGTCGATGGCCGATATGGATCACTGGAAGCCTATTGCAGCGCGACCGCGGTCGTGAAACGCTGCCAAGAGGCGCTCGACGCGGGGACTCCGTCGTTGTTGACGGCACAGATTGCAGCCGGTCAACCGCTCAGTGCCAAGCTGATCGGTGCCGCCGCCGAAGCGGGTGATGAGTTCGCCGACCAACTCATCATGGAGACCGCGCGAGTGCTCGGTGTCGCGACCGTCACGATGATGCACACCATCGACCCCAGCATGATCATCATCGGTGGAGCCATGACCTTTGGCCGCAACGACAATCCGATCGGCCGGAGGTTTCTGCAACGGATCAAGGACGAAGTCAAAGCTCGCGCATTCCCATTCCTCGCCGAAAAGATTCTGATCGACTTCGCGAAACTCGGCGGCGACGCTGGCTACATCGGTGCCGCTGGCTGCGTCCGATTCAAGCTGACCGGCAAGTCCGCGTCAGGTCCGCCGGCGGAGCATCACTCGTATCCCTGCTGAGCCGCGCGGATCGTCGAAGTCGTTTAACCGCAAGCCGGAGGCGTGCGTGCCGGAAGTCGCGCACGCCTCCG
>JBJXEX010000163.1:0-4653 GCA_046156195.1 Planctomycetaceae bacterium
TCAGATCACAAATCACGCTCTTGCTGAGCAGTGCGCGAAGCTGGTCGTGATTGAAGCCATATTCCTTGTAACCGTCATTGACAATCTGCTCAATAATCCGAATCTGCGCTGCCCTGTTTGAATCTCCGTCGGGCCGGGTATGATCGCGACCCAGCGGAATGTCGCCGATGCAGCCGTCCGGTTTCAGGATCGGCCAATAAAGTCCGCCCCCGGCTTTGGGGCAGTCATTGGCGCCGGTGGCGAGAATCGGTGAATCACGCGTGATCACCGCCCCGACTTGACGCGACAAGTCTGCGGAGCGCAGTGACGCTGAGAAGGCCAGAAACATCGCGTGCTCATCGGGAGTCGGTGTGATGAACGGGTTTCCAAACCACAGCTCCACCATGCGCTGGATGTCGCATCGCAAACGCGGCAGACTCTCTGAAATGCGGACGAAAAAATCGGCCAGGTAAAACGTCTTCGTGACGCGCTGTCCGTGTTCGACTTTGCTTTCCTCGTGATCCCGGCGTATCAATTCATCCGCGTTCTGATTGCTGATTCCCAGGTCGTGAATGAGATGCGTCCGACGTTTGGCTTCATCCGCGTGAATGCCAATGAGAACAAAACCGGACGGATAGATCTGCCTGAGTTCCTGAACCTCTTCCGGGCGCTTCAGCGAATCGATAATAAAGGCGACCTTGGACAAGGGGCGGGTCAGACCACTGTCATCCTTCGTTCGCTGGGCCGAGATTCGCGCCGCCGCGCCTCGCGCCAGCACATCATCCCCTCCCGCGCCACGGGCTCGGTTCCCCGCATCCATCAGTGAACTGATGCGATTGAAATGGTCATTGCGGTGTTCGGGAACGTCACACAGCGAGGGAATGACATCCTGTGAGACCTTGATCACCTGGGTGGTGTAACCGGCGCGGTCGAGTCGTTCCTTCAGCAGGTTGATGACCAGGCTGTTTTCAGTGCCGACCGCGCTCACCAAACCAACGATGAGTTCGGATGCAAATTCGTCGACGATATTGTCGCTCATGATTGGAATTCCTGGGTGACATCAATCTTGCCGGTGACGGCGGCGGAAATCAGGGCGGTTCGACGCTCCTGCAGCAGGTCGATCCCACGCTCGGCTTCGGCGGTCAGGGCGTCGAATTCTCGAAGCTGCGTTTCCAAGAAGTTGACGATGGCCTGTTGCTCATCGAGTGGCGGAGCCAGCATTGGAAGGTTATTCATTTCCCCCAACGACAACGCGGGCTGAGCCGTGCCGTTGACGATGTCATCAATTGCGCCGAGTTGCTTCAAATTCGTTAGATGCCAATTGACGAACTTCACGTCACAACGCTGCGGATTGATCGTGAGCTTGAGCGAGTTACCCGATACCACCGCTGGTTTATCAAGTGTTGGCAATATGGACGACTTGCCGAACTGCGCGCCAATCTTCGCGATGATGATGTCACCACCTTTGGTTTCGCTTCGGCTAACGGTTTTAAGGTGTTCGAGAGTAATTGTCTTTAAGTCCGCGACGTCCAATCGCCCTTGTGTTGCGAATCCACTTTCGATGACGTAAGCGTCGCCATCGTCGATGAAGTGCTCGGACTTGAGATTGCTCCCAAATGGGCCATCGACGAATGCGTTCTTGTCGTCGGACTTGACGTGCTTCAGCCGCATTACATCCCAATGTTCGGGTACATCGCCGAGCCATTGGTTGCCGGAGGGCTTCAGAGGGGCGTGAGGGTTCAGGCCTTTGGTGACGGCGTGGGAGATGACGGCTTGGCGTTTTTCTTTCAGCAGTTCAATCAGCCGCCGCTGCTCCCCCACCAACTCGTCGATTTTCGATGTCTCTCGGTCCAGAAACGACGCGATCTTAGTTTGCTCGTCGCGCGGCGGCACCGGCATATAAAACTTGTTCAAATCGGCCTGAAACAAGTGTGGAACACCCATTCCGCCCTTGATCCTCTGGATGGTGTGCTCCATGTACGAACTCTCGAAAAGATAGTACAGGTAGACACCGCACAGCCGCTGATTAGGGGAAATCACGGCGATTGAACTGTTGACGGTCGTTGGTCGCGGAAGTACACGAACGACATTCACAGTGCCAAGGGTTGAACCGTCCTTTGCAAGCAAAACGTCGCCTTCGCGGAGCTTGATTTCGGGTGATTCATCGAATCGAACTTGATCAATGAAGTTAACATTCTCAAAGTCGATCTCATTCCCTTTGATGTTAGGCGTCGAGAGAAATGCGAAGCCGTCATCGACGTATTCTTCAGCTTTCAACCCCTTCCATCCCAAACGCGCACGAACCCAAGACTCAAAGCCGAGGCGAGAAATCTCCCATTGTTCCGGAACATCCCAGAGCCACTCTACCCCACTGTCTTTGTACTTCTTGTATCTCGGGACGCTCATTTCGAGAGTCCTCCGATCATCTTCAGAATGCGGTCGGTGACCCCTTTCAATTCAGCGTCGATCTCGGCCAGTTCGCGGGGTGGCTTGAAGACGTAGAAATGGCGGTTGAACGGGATCTCGTATCCGACTTTGGTCTTCTCGTGATCGATCCAGGCATCGGGGGCGTGGGGCAGGACTTCCCGTTTGAAGTAGGTTTCCACGTCCTCACTCAGCGGCACGTTCTCGGTGTCGCGCAGGTTGGCGTCGGGCTGGGGTTGCCCCTTCAGCTTGCCCTTGGTGGCCTTCACGATCTTACCGGCCGAGTCCCGCTCGGGACGTTCCACCGTGATTGTGCGGTAGCCGAATTCGGTGTTCTTGAAGATCCGACTGATGGGAACGCCGTCCTTGGTCACGTTCTTGGAATTGCCGAACAACTTTGTGATCTCGCCAATGTGGTCTTCGCTCAGTTCCTTCCGCTTGCTCCCCAGGCTTTTCCGCATCTTCTGCCAAAAGCTGCTGGCGTCGATCAGTTGCAGCTTGCCCTTGCGATGGTCGGGCTTGCGATTGCTGACGATCCAAATGTAGGTGCTGATGCCCGTGTTATAGAACATGTCGGTTGGAAGGCCGATGATGGCTTCGACCAGGTCGTTCTCCAGCACATAGCGGCGGATTTCGCTTTCGCCCGAACCGGCTCCGCCCGTGAACAGCGGCGAACCATTCAACACGATGCCGAACCGGCTGCCCCCATCCTTGGCGGGCCGTAACGATTCACACCCCATTGAGGAGTGAGGGGACGGGTTGGCCGTGTTGGCGTGCTTCGACTGCTGCGGTAATGACATCCAGCACGTTGCGTCGCTGCTGGCGGCAGGTTTCGATGATGGTCAGCATGGTCTCCACGAACCGGCTGCCGGACGCGCTCTGGGTTCCGAACGACAACTTCCGCCAGATGACGGCGTGCCGCAGCACTTGTTCGGCGCGGTTGTTCGTGGGTTCGACACCGGCGTGATCCCGGAACCGCCACAGTTGGTCCCAACGCTTGAGCAGATCGCGACACACGGCGCGCGTCGGCTTGTGGCCCGTTTCGCGACCCGCCTTCAGTGTCTGCCACATGCCCGCCGTCACGTCGCGGTCGACGCGGCGTTTCAGGGCGATCCGACTGATCTTGCCGGCGCGGTAGTCGTGCCAGTGCTCGAAGACCTGTTGCTGATAGTGCAGCAATCTCAGGCCGACGGCCTCCGCTTCGCCACCCGCGTCAACCAGGGCCTGGAAGTCGCGTTTCAGATGGGCCCAGCAGATTTGCCGCAGCTTGTTGTAGGCGTTGTAGCCGCCGTAGCGATCGCTGGACACCACTCCGCGATACGTCGGCCCCAGCAGCCCCTCGATGACGGTCGCGGCACGGGTCAGGGCGATGGCGAACACCGTGAAGAGCGGAGTCGCCACGGTCCAGATCCAGGCTTTGCGGGAGCCTTCCTTGGTGGGGGTCTCATCGCAATTTGCCGCGGTAGTTGTGGGGAGTGCCTGCTGGAGTTCGTTGTAATGGGGTTCCAAGGCGGCGGTCGCATGACCTTGGAGCTTGACCATCCAGGCCGGACTGGCCGGAACGCCAAAGAGATGGGTCAGCGCGAACGCGGCCCGCGACTTGGATTGTCGGCAGCAGGCCATCAGAAAGGCCGCCGTCGCGATCAGCCGCGGACCGGCCGTGTGTTCCGGAACCCCTTCGGGCAGTTCGGCGCACGTGGTGCAGCCACAGGTGCAGGTCAGGCGATGTCGCTGATACTCGACGACCAGCGGCTGCGGTTGGGGAATCTCCCAGACCTGATGGCGGAGCGGACTGGGATCGGCTCCCCTCAACTTCGCACCGCAGCCGCGACACGCCGCGGGCTTCAATGACACGACGTCGTCGCAGTCCTCGGGTGGCAGCAGGGTCCGCTCGTGCTTGGGATGTCCCGGCTGCCCGCCGCGCCGCCGTTGGGTGGACCCTCGCGACGGCAGCGACTTGGCATGCGGATGTTCGGTGGAAGGCGGCACCGACGAGTTCAACGGCGACGGGGGCTTCTGACCCAGCTTCTCTTCCAGTTCCCGCACGCGGGCGGTCAACCCGTCGATGGTCGCCTGCTGACGCTGGATGACCGCCAACAAAGAACGGATAATGGCCTGCGCCTCGGGCGTCTGCCGTGCAATCACCTCATCCGTGAGCGATTCTTCCAACATGCCCCAGATGTCGCAAATTTCTCCGTTCTTTACTAGACCAATTCCGAAGACTGCTCAAATTGGGGTGTGAACGGTTAC
>JBJXEX010000167.1:0-8598 GCA_046156195.1 Planctomycetaceae bacterium
GGTGACCGCGCGATTTCCAAGAAACCGACTAACAAAAAAACCGCCAACCGCTGGAAAAACCCGGAGAAAAACGAGAACTCCGCGAAAAAATGTTAGTCGATTTCGGCCTGCGGAAATCGGCGATGAAGAGAATCGCGAGGTCGTCAATCGTCACCGTCAGACGCGATGTGTCACCATTGCGAGCGAACCACTCGGCAATCAGCTCTTCGTACCGCTCGCGGGATTCAGGCGAGCCAAACTCGCCAAGGTAGTGGTCTTTCCCGGCGATGCGACAGCGGGCTTGGCCAGTTGCCTTGTGGTGCAGATAGCTGGGCTTCGTTTGCTTCGGCATGTGCAGGTTCCTTGGAAAAGGATCGTGGATTCCGGTTTGTTTAACCGGGTCTCACGCTGCACTGCCTCAAAAAAGTGGTAGAAGTGTGGTAGTAAGCCACCGTCTTCAACCGCTTTTTCGTTCGACAGGTAGCCACAACTCGTGGCTCAGCAAAAGGCTACAAAAATGGGCGATACTGGATTCGAACCAGTGACTTCCACCGTGTGAGGATGGCACTCTAGCCGCTGAGTTAATCGCCCGATCATGGAATGCGGCGCACGCGACGCGACGGGTTGCCGAATAGCGAGGCGGGGTTGTACCGTCTGCTCATGTGGCTCGCAAGTTTCTGAAATCGGACTGAAAGTATGACTGACTTTGGCGTTCAAGCGGCTGTTGAAACGACTCCCTCCGTCGCGGCCAGCCCTCTCTTGAGTGGGGCGGCCGCGACCTCTTCCGCGACGAAACGCCTCGGGCGAACCATCGCGATCATGCCCGCCTACAACGCGGCGGCCACGCTTGAGCGGACTGTCGCCGACATCCCCGCAGGGGCGGTGGATGAGATCATCTTGGTGGATGATTGCAGCCGCGATAACACGGTGGAGATCGCTCGGCGATTGGGGCTGACGGTCATCACGCACGAGAAGAACTCCGGCTACGGCGGGAATCAGAAGACGTGTTACCGGCACGCACTCGAACGCGGGGCCGAGTTCATCGTGATGATTCACCCCGACTATCAGTACGACAGCCGAGTCGTCCCGGTCGCGATCGAGATTCTGAAGCTGGGGATCTGCGATGTGGTGTTGGGGTCGCGCATTCGGACTCGGCGCGAGGCATTGGATGGCGGGATGCCGAAATGGAAGTACGTCGCCAATCGCGGACTGACGACTTGTGAGAACATCGCGCTGGGACAAAACCTCGGTGACTTTCACAGCGGGTTCCGGGCGTATCGCCGTGAAGTGCTGGAGACGATTCCGTTCGAGCGGAACTCGGATGACTTTGTGTTTGATAGTCAGTTTCTGGCGCAGGCGGTCCACTTCGGCTTCAAGCTGGGTGACATCCCCGTGCCGGTGCGCTACTTCGACGAAGCATCGAGCATCAACTTTGGACGGAGCGTGACGTATGGCACGCGGACCATGCTGGTGCTGGGGCAGTTCTGGATGCACCGCTTGAGGATTTGGCGGAGTCCGCTGTTTGAAGTGCGCGAGGCAAAGTAGCCGCGTTCGCCAGAACGCGGGTGGCCCTCGGATGGCCCGCACTCTGGCGAGTGCGGCTACGAAGAAGACGACACACATGCGACAACACGAGACTCAATTCCGGGTGCGATACTCGGAGACCGATGCGATGGGCTTTCTGCACCACGCGAATTTCTTCAAGTACTTTGAGGTAGGTCGGACAGAGTTGTTTCGCGCTCAAGGGGGCGACTACCGCGCGATGGAAGAGGGAGGCTTGTTCCTTGTCGTCGCGAAGCTCGATTGCCGTTATCGCTCACCGGCGAGATACGATGATCTGTTGACGCTGCGGACGACGATCACCGCCGCGACCGAGGCCAAGCTCGAGCACGAATACCAACTCTTCCGCGACGGCACGTTGCTCTGTACTGGACATAGCACGCTGGCCTGTGTCGATCGCCGGGGCGCTCTTCAACGGATGCCGGCCGAGTTGCTGCGGATGAGCGAAGCCGAATCATCGGGCGTCGCAACCGTCTGAGAGGCTACGGACTTCCCGAATTGACTCTGCGGTGAGGGCATGAGATGGCAGACACACCGGCTCGCGAAGATCCCCCGATGGCTGATGTTTCGGCGGCGAGGGCAGAGCAAATGCCAGTCGCTGGGCCGCGTCCGCGTTGGAAGCGCTGGCTGTTTCGGTTCATGGCCGGGTCGTTGGTGATTGGAATCATCGAGCTGCTGTCGTGGGTGACCGTCGTGATTCTGCCGGTGGGATCGGATCGGGCGGAACTCGCGAAGGCACAGAAAACCATTGCGGAAGGGGGAGCTTCTCGAACCGAGCGGAGCGAAGTGCTGCATCCCTATTTGGGATGGGTGCTGACTCCCGGACTGGGATCGGGGGTGACAATCGGAGATCGGGATATACCGGTGAATTCTTTGGGATTCGTGGACGATGGGGAGACGCTCTACAAGCGATCGGAGGATCGTCTGCTGGTGGGCGTATGCGGCGGGTCGGTGGCTCAGCAGATGTCGTTGTTCGGCGAGCAGACGCTGCGGCAACTGCTGGAGTCGGCTCCGGAATTTCGGGGGAAGCGAATTCAGTTCGTCCGCTTGGCGACGTCGGGATTCAAGCAACCGCAGCAACTGATGGCTCTGAACTATGTGCTGAGCTTGGGGGGCGAATTGGATGTGCTGATCAATGTGGATGGCTACAACGAGATCGCCTTGACTCTGGCGGGGAACATCGCCGGGCACAGCTTCGCGGCCTATCCGAACAATTGGGATGCGCGGCTCGAAGCGGCGGCCGACCCCCATGTCGCATCGCTTTCGTTTCGGCTCTTGGAGACACGAGCGTTGCGGCAAGAATGGGCCAGTTGGATTCAGACCTCGTGGTGTCGTCACACCTGGACCGGGTCGATGGTGTGGGCGCTGCGCGATTACGGGCTTCAGGCGAAGCGAGTGGAGTTGGGGAACGAATACCGAGCACATCGCGATCAATCCGGTCATGGCTTTGAGCGAGACGGGCCTCGGCAGACCTTTGCCAACAGCGACGAAAAGTATTCGCACGCTGTCAACCTGTGGGCCGAATGTTCACGGCTGCAAGCTCAGGTTTGCCGCGCTCGTGGCATTCGCTATCTGCATTGTCTGCAACCGAATCAATACCACGTCGGATCAAAGCCGTTATCGGTCTATGAACTCAAAGACTGCTTCGTCGAGGACCAGGACTACGGCCTGGCGGTGAAACGTGGGTATCCCCAAATGATTAGCGAGGGCCTCAAGCTGCGATCTCAAGGAGTGGACTTTCACGACCTGACGCCGTTGTTCGCCGATCAGACCGAGACGATCTACTGCGACTACTTCTGCCACTACAACCAAAAAGGGAACGACCTGTTGGCGGCAGCGGTGGCGCGATTGCTGCTCGACTCGATGCGCGCGGGCGAACGGTGACAGTAGTAGGCACATTCCATGTGCCGTCAGCCTGAAGACTGCGGACGGCACATGGAATGTGCCTGCTACTTTGCTGCCTCGCTCGCTACATGGCACCGAGTTCGTGAACGATCTGGACGAGGGCCTTGGCGTGTTCCGGTGGGACTTCGGGCAGGATGCCGTGGCCAAGATTAAAAATGTGGCCGGGGCGGTGCTCGGCGGCGGCGAGGATTTCTAACGCTCGGCGACGGATTGTCGGGATGTCAGTCAACAGCGTGATCGGATCGAGATTGCCTTGCACGGCCACGTCGTAGCCGACGGTTTTCCAACCGTCCCGCAGATCGACTCGCCAGTCGAGGCCGATCACATCACCGCCCCCCTCGCGGAGCAGTGGCAGCAGCGCGGGATTGCCGGTCGCGAAGTTGATCACCGGAGCGGCGTGTTTGACTCCGTCGATGACCGCCTTCGTGTGCGGCAAGACATACTCGCGGTAATCGCTGGGGGAGAGACAGCCGGCCCAACTGTCGAAGAGTTGAATGGCCTGACAGCCCGCCTCGACCTGAGCCAGGATGTATTTCACGAGGCTGTGAGTCAGGCAATTCATCAGCTCTGTCCACGCTCCCGAATCGGAATACATCAGCCGTTTGACGTGGGCGTAATTCTTGGAGCCGCCCCCTTCGATGGCATACGACGCGAGCGTGAACGGTGCTCCGGCAAAGCCGAGCAGCGGGATATTGGCGGGCAGGTCGCGACGAATCAGTCGCACGGCATCGAAGACGAATTTCAACGACTCGACATCATCGAGCCGTTTCAGAGCATCAATCCCCGCAGCGTCGCGGATGGGATTGTGGATGATCGGGCCTTCGCCCTGAGCGTACTCAAGCTGCAAGCCGATCGGTTCGAGGATCGGCAGCAGGTCGGCGAAGAGGATCGCGGCATCGACGCCGAGCACACGTTGGGCGGTCAGCGTGACCTCAGCGGCGAGGTCGGGGCGTTTGCAGAGTTCCATGAACGTCACGCGGCGGCGGACGGCCATGTATTCCGGCAGATAGCGGCCGGCTTGGCGCATGATCCAGATGGGGGTGGTGTCGGTCGGCTCGCGGCGGACGGCTTTCAGGAATCGGCAGTTTTGCAGGACGTCGGACAAAGTGAGGCTCCTTCAGGGTGAGTCCGATTGTAGTGGCCGCACTCCGTATCGCGACCGTCAGAACTGGCCTCCGATCGTGCCGCTCCAAAACCGACACTTCGGGTTCGTTCGCCCCCGCAGGATTTGTGGCCACAGCTCGTCCCGGAGAACGTGGCGTCGTGCTGGCAAGGCGGAGTAGCGACTGGTTTAATACTCGCTCGTTTTCTCTGAGCTATAGTTCTCACTCCGTCTCGCGCCGCATGTTTTGGGTTGATTTCGCATGGCCCTCAAGCTGACCGTCGAATCGTTTTTGCAAGTCGTTCGGCAGAGCGGCTTGATCGACAAGGATCAGCTTCAAAAACTGTTGCAGCAGTATGAGACTCGCGGCATTGACGTTCAAAAGTCTCAGGCCATTGCCGAGGCACTCGTCGGCGACGAGGTCATCACTCGTTGGCAAGCGGACAAACTGCTGGCAGGCAAGCACAAAGGCTTCTCGCTGGGCAAGTACAAGCTGCTGGACTTGCTCGGCAAAGGAGGCATGAGCTCGGTGTATCTCGCCGAGCATGTGCTGATGCGGCGGCGATGCGCGATCAAGGTGCTCCCTTCCAAACGAGTCAATGATTCGTCGTACCTCGCCCGCTTTCATCGCGAGGCCCAAGCCGTCGCCTCGGTCGATCACCCAAACATCGTCCGAGCCTACGATGTTGATTGTGCTCAGGACCGCGACTCGCAAATCCATTTCCTGGTGATGGAGTACGTCACCGGGCAGAGCTTGCAGGAATTGATCGTCCGCGGCGGCCCGGCCGAGTACGCGGACGCCATCGAATACGTCCGGCAAGCGGCCGAGGGCTTGGAGCACGCACACCGCGCGGGCCTCGTCCATCGCGACATCAAGCCCGCCAACATTCTGATCGACCCCAACGGTGTCATTAAAATTCTGGACATGGGACTGGCACGGTTCTTCGACGATCGGGACGAGAACCCGCTGACCGTGGCCCACGACGAAAAAGTGCTCGGCACCGCCGACTATCTCTCGCCCGAACAGGCACTCGATAGCCACACGGTCGATGCTCGCGCGGATATCTACAGCTTGGGCTGCACGCTGTATTTCTTTCTGACGGGACATCCGCCGTTCACCGAGGGGACTCTGACGCAACGGCTGATGTGGCATCAAACCAAATCGTTTCCGCCGTTGACCGACTCGCGGATCGATTGTCCCGCGTCGCTCATGGCAATCCTGGCCAAGATGGTCGCGAAGAACCCGGACGATCGCTTCCCCTCCGCCGCTGACGTGGCCACGGCGTGTCGGCAGTGGCTGTTCGAGAATGCCGGCGACGAATGGAGGCAACGTCATGTGCCGCTCGCTCACAGCGGGGCCGACATGCGATCCGCCTCCATGACCCCATCGCGTGATCTGCAGAGCGACTCGGTGGCACTGACCAAAGGTGGATCGCACGTCCTGGAGTCGTCGGCCATGTCCGGCGATGACCCCGACGCCTTCCCCACAAAAATCTCACGTCCTGGAACTGCAGCGGCGGAACAGGCCCCTGCTCCACCGACCAAACTGATGGTCGCGCCGCCGGTGGCGTCCCCGATTCCCATGGCCGCACCCATTGCTGCTCCGGCCGCTCCGGCAGCGGCGTTTCCGGTTGCTGCTCCCGTCGTGGCAATGCCGGTCGCTCCACCAATGGCGCTGCCTGTGGCTGTCCCCGTCCCGCCAATCGCGCGGCCGGTCCTTCCGGTGGCGATGCCCATCGCGACTCCGGTGGCGGTGGCTCCGGTGGCGGTGACTCCGGTGGCCCCTACGATTCCGGTCGCTGCTCCGGTGGTGACTCCCGTCGCGGCGATCACAACGCCAACTGCCTTACCAGCGGCATCGGTCGTCGAGACGCCTGACTCTCTGTGGGAATCGACCGCTGCCACCGAAGGGACCGTGATCGTTCCACCGGCGGCGGCTCCGGTGGCCGATGACGCGAGCGATCTGTTCTCTCTATTCGCGGGGCGCGACGAGCCTTCTTCCGCTCCTGCACCCATTGCCGCGACTCCCGTTGCCACGCCTCCCGTTGCCGCTGCACAAACGGTTGCGATGCCCGTGGCAGCCCCGGAATTCAATTTCTCCGAGCCAGACGCTTCCGATCCGACGATGGTTTTTGCCCCTCTGCCGGAAACCGTCGTGATCGAGCCGACTGCGGACTCGCAGCCAGAATCGGCCGCAACTCAGCCTGATTCCACGATACCCGCATCGGCCAGCAACTCCGCCACTCAGACCGCCAGACCCAAAAACATGGTGATGTATGCGGCGATTGCCGCCGCCACTTTGAGCGTGATCGGTGGCATTGCCTGGTGGAAAACTCGCGAGACCTCCGCAGACGGAAAGACCGTGAATAAGGCCAATCCGAAAAACTCCAAGTCGCCGACCAAGACGGTGACTCCGACCAGAAAGCAAATCGACGCTCACGAAGTGACTTTCCACGTTGGAGCGGGGGGCGAGTTCAAGTCCATCGGTCGAGCGTTGCATTCGGCTGCGGAAGGTCGCGCCGAGCACGAGGCGGCCGCTAAAGGCAAGCCGCTGCGATTCCTGATCAGCGTCAAACCGGGAGCACCATTCGAGGAGTCCCTGACGTTCGACGAGTCCTTCCCCGGCGAAGTCCATCTGTTTTCAGAGACCGCCGGCAAGAACTTCACGCTGAAGTCGCCGGGAGATGAGCCGGCCATCAGCATCAAAAATCTCAACGGAGTGACGATCGAGAATGTCTCCATTGATCTCTCCGGATTCCCGCCGAAGGACACCGGCATTTCGATCAGCGGTTCGGTCGCACGCTGTCGCATCAACAACTGTGTCATCTCCGGAGCCGGAAAGTCCGGTATCGAACTGAGCGGCGCAGTCGGTGGCGAAAGCTCTGACGGAGTCTCGATCGACTCGATCATGTTTCAAAATATCTCGCCCACCGCATCGGGCGTGCATATCGCCAAGTCGGCCAATGGCTCGCCCAGCAAACACGCAACGGTCCAGCGTTGCCGATTCATTGGCTCGATGGCGGCGGCCGTGTTCTTGGAAGGCCCCGTCGATTCCCTGACGATTCGCAATTGCGGTCTGTCTCAAACGATCAATGGAATCCGTTTCGCTGCAGGAGTGATCGCAAAGAACGTGCTCGTCGATCACTGCTCGTTCCGCAATCAATCGGAGGCCGGCCTGTATTTTGAAGCCATGCCGGGGGCTGGTGCCGGTGACTTGTCGTGGCGGAATTGCCTGTTTGCCGGAGTGAAGAAAGCCGAACTCCTGGTCGCGAAGGACTACGACGCAAACAAGTTCAACGCGCTGATCAACGCCGAAAAGCCCGCCGACAACAACTGGAGCGATCGCAAAGTCGCCAAGCCGATCGATGGCGAACGCGATGTGCTTGGAAAAAGCGGCGGACGTGTTCCCACGATTCAGTTCGCGTCGGTTACTCCCAATTCGGAACTGTACCTGGTCGCGAAGGTCTCGAATCCCAGCGAGCCGTACAAGTCGGCCGGCATCAAAGCGAAATAGGTCCAACGGGAAAGGAAAAGGAGACTGGTCGCTTCGTAACCGGTCGCTTCACTTTCTGTGAGCCGAACGCGCTCACGTCGGGTCATTCTCCATGAAACGTGACCCACCGAGGCCCGTGGCTAGCGCCATCGGCTCAACGTCGCCGTCCCCAACTCCCCAGTCGCCCGGTTTTCTCCTTATGCAACCGGCACAATCGGTAGAGCCAACCGCAGGCAAATTTGCCGGATAGTGAACAGGCTCGAAAACCTCATTCCGGTCAACGACCGTTCGCTCCGCCTCGCAAACCCCTCCAAGAGGCGGTTTCTCCGGGCTTTTTGAGGCTTTCAGACCATCCGCCTCGGCCGTCGCGGGTGGTTGCCTCCGACGGTCAGTGAGCACCAAATCGCTGCAACTCCCAGCCTCGCCGCCTCTTATTCTGTACAGATAGCGTCCCCTCGCCCCGTGCCGGACCATGTCCGCCACCTTGAGGCTGTGAATTCTTGGGAGCCGCGACCGTGAGGGAGCGGAACCAACAACCGCTCCCGCACGGTCGCGGCAC
>JBJXEX010000174.1:0-43549 GCA_046156195.1 Planctomycetaceae bacterium
GGCTTTTTCTTGATCGTTGCTCTGGCCAGTCTGGGACATCGGAGTCATGCCTTAGAAAATCCACCGTCGATTGGTCTCACACTCTCGATCGCCGGGGAAACCAGCCACTACAAAGCCAGAAGAACCATAAGTCTTCTCACAACAACAAACCTTTCACTGTTTGCAGTGCAGAGGTATGGCGGACACGTCTTCATGGGGTTCGCAGATTTGTGTAGATACCAATAGGGCAAGGCGGATGGGGGCTATTCGGCTCCAGGTCGATGGAAAGGGTTGCTGACATGGCGTTGATTGAAGTGCGGCAGATCACGAAGCGGTTCGCGGGGACGATCGCGTTGCAGGAGGTCTCGTTGGAGATCGCCACCGGCGAACTGCACGCGATCGTCGGTGAGAACGGGGCCGGCAAGAGCACGCTGATGAAAATCCTCAGCGGCGTCATCACTGAGTACGACGGCGAACTGCGACTGCGCGGTGAGCCGGTGAATTTCGCCAGCACTCGCGAGGCCGAGGCGGCGGGGATCAGCATCATTCATCAAGAGCTGAATCTCGTCGAACAACTCTCGGTCGCCGCGAACATCTTTCTCGGTCGCGAGCGGCGTGGGATGTTCGGCTTGCTGGACGAATCGTCCGCTCGTCAGGAAGCGGCGGAGCTGTTTCGGCAACTCGGCTGCCGGCTCGATCCCGATCAGCGGGTCGGCGAGCTGCGCGTCGGCGATCAACAGTTGGTCGAGATTGCGAAAGCTCTCTCGAAACGAGCCGACATCCTGATCATGGACGAGCCGACCAGCGCGCTAACTGAAACGGAAACCGAACGTCTCTTCGAGATCATCGGACGACTGCGCGCCGACGGCGTCACGATCCTCTACATCTCGCACAAGATGGACGAGATCTTCCGGCTGGCCGATCGCATCACCGTGTTGCGCGACGGTCGTCATGTGCGGACTTTGCGGCGAGACGAAGCGACTCCGCGCGAAGTCACGCATTTGCTGGTCGGCCGCGAAATCGAAGAGACCTCCTTCGACCTGCCACGACAACCGGGAGCCGTGGTGCTCAGCGTCGAGAGCCTGTCGCTGCCGTGGCCGGGACACGCGCGGCTGTGGCGATTGAAGAACGTGTCGTTCGCGTTGCGGCGCGGCGAAGTGCTCGGCATCGCCGGCTTGATGGGAGCCGGTCGTACCGAACTGCTCGAATGCCTGTTCGGCGCGAGCGAGATTCCGCCGCAAGGAAACGTCCTGCTCGACGGTCAGCGTGTGAGCTTCTCGCATCCCGAAGAGGCGGTCGCGGCTGGCATGGCGCTCGTCACGGAAGATCGAAAGCGGCTCGGACTCTTCTCGCATTTGACCGTGCGAGACAACGTCACGGTCTGCACGCTCGATGAGGCTTGCTCGCTGGGACTCATCTCGGCGCGTCGCGAGCGCGCGTCGGCGGACAAATCACTGGTGCGACTCGGCGTGAAGACGGCGGGGGGCGAGGCCGCGATCACCAGCCTCAGCGGCGGCAACCAGCAGAAGTGCGTGATCGCTCGTTGGCTGCGGACTCAACCGAAGGTCTTGCTGTTGGACGATCCGACGCGCGGCGTCGATGTCGGCGCGAAGGCCGAGCTTTACAAACTGATCGACTCGCTTTGCCGAGACGGACTCGGCTTGATCGTCACAAGCAGCGAACTGCCGGAACTCATCACGCTATGCGATCGGATTCTCGTCTTGTGTGAAGGCCGCCTGACGGGCGAATTCCGCCGCGGCGAATTCACCGAGCAACGCCTGATGGAAGCCGCGACCAATGTGGCACGACGCTCCGCGTCGTGAGTTGCGACGCGGAGCGTCGCACCACAATTACGTCCCGCGTCGCAGGGCCTGCCGCATTTCGCGATTGGCGTCGTCCTTTTTCAGCTTCTCGCGTTTGTCGTGCAGCTTGCGTCCGCGAGCGATCGCCAATCGGATCTTCACCTTCCCCTCGGAGAAATGCACATCGAGCGGGATCAGCGTGTGGCCGCGTTCTTTGGCCTTCTCCGCGAATTTTTCCAGCTCGCGCTTGTGGAGCAGCAACTTGCGAGTCCGCAACGGTTCGTGATTTTGCAGGTTGGCCTGCGGGTACTCGGCGATGTGGCAGCCGATCAGCCACAGCTCACCGTTGCGAATCCGAGCGAACGCCTCGTCGATCGAGACCTTGCCGTTGCGGATGCTTTTGACCTCGCTGCCGTGCAGCATCAGTCCGCATTCGAGGTCTTGCAGGATTTCGTATTCGTGCGACGCCTGGCGATTCCGGCAAACGATCGAGTTCTTGCCCTTCTCGGCGTCAACTTGCTTGGGGGTCTTGTGGCTCATGCGGGGATCGTAGTTGTCGAGTTAAAAAAAAGGAGTCCACCAAATGAAAGTCGACCGGTCACTCCGAGAGCGCGAGACCTCATGAAAACGCGATCGTCTTACCTCTGCTCTGCAAACGGTGAAAGTTTTATTTTGGTGAGAAGATTTTTGGTTTCCGCTCTCACATCATTCTGCTTGCCGGAAATCAGCAGAGTGATGGGTGGGCAGAGGGATAACAGGAACAACCCGTGTCCCGGACCTGTTGGTTGCAATCGTTAAGGTCACGTCGTCGCGCTCAACGTCGCCGCGCTCGTCAGAGGGTGGGCCGCCGCGCGACTCGATTGCGACCTAGAGTTGGGCGTTCGTTCTTGGACGTTCCCCTTTTCGACTCGGTTCGCAAGCGAGGTTCATGATGTTGGCTCTGCTGAGAAGACTGTTGGCTGACGAACGCGGCTTCGTGGTCACTTCGGAATTGATCCTGATCTCGACCATCGTTTGTTTGGGAATGATCGTGGGACTGACCGAAGTCTCGCACGCGGTCAGCGGCGAACTGATTGACGTGGCGAATGCCTACAACAAACTGAATCAAGGCCGTCGCTATCAGAAGCTCGGTTGGAACGACTACGACCGGAGCAACGGAGACATTGAGGTGACGGGAACTCCCGCGATGGACGAAGACCGGTAGCACTGTGAACGAATTCGCGAGCGAACTGGCTCGCCAGCTTCTCGGCGGGTTTATCGAGAGTTGGAGCTTGGCACGAATGGTTCGATCGCGTCGATGTCGGTCAACCAGCCGGTTGGGATTCGCGCGAAGTGGAGTTCGGGTCGATAGGTCTGCCCCGCGCGAGACAGCTCATACAACAGACCGATCTGGCCATCGGGCAGCCACGCCAAGGACGAGTACTCTGTTGGGCCGGCATCGAGCGATTTGGCGATCGGCCACGATTGCCCCTCGTCGCGGCTGACTCGCAGCGTCAAGTTGCGGCGCGTTGAACCGGGCGGATTGCAGAAGAGCCAGTCGGAGGGACTCTCTGCTCGACCGTCCGTCGGCATCTTCAGCAGCGAGGCTTGGCACGCTGGCTCGGACAACTGGCGGTCGAGTTGCGGTTCGCTCCACGATTGTCCGCCGTCACGGCTGAGCGCGAATGAGCGGAAGAATTGTTTGTTCGTGCCACGCATATTGAGCACGACGACTCCGTCGCGACGTTCGATCGCCTGACACTCGGCTGTGTGTTCGCCGACGGTCTCGCCGAGTTTCCACGTCGCGCCGTGATCGTCGCTGAAGATCGCATGGCTGCGATACATCCCCGATCCGGGTTCGGTGTGATAGCTCGGAATCAGCATCCGGCCGTTCGCGAGCTGAATGCCGATGCCCGGTCCAGTGCCGTACCAACCCCAGTCGGTTCGCCGCGCGGCGGCCGAGATGTCGCGTGGCTCGGACCAAGTCGCGCCGTCGTCGTCGCTGCGAGTCACCCACACGGTGGTTGGCCCGCTGCTTTGGCCGGCGACGATTTGCGTTTCGTTGAAGCGGCCGGGACTGCGAGTACACGGCAACCAGATCGTGCCGGTCTCGCGATCCACGACGGGACAGGGATTGCCCGCCGTGTCGTCGCCGAGGTCCGCGATCTTCTGCAACGGTTGCCAAGTTCGCCCCGCATCGAAGCTGCGTCGCAGCACGAGGTCGATGTTTCCCGTCAGCCCGCCTCCATCGACGCGTCCTTCGCAGATCGCCAGCAGCGTTCCCTTCTTCGACACCAGCAATGACGGAATGCGATAGCGCCGAAAGAGGCCGTCATTGGAGACGAACAGTGCCTGCGTCGAGCGTGTGATCGATGCCTCCGTGTCGCGCGGCGTCGCTGTGGCGAGCTCACGTTTGAGGACCGCGAACCACATCTCTGCCGCGCGGCGCTGGCCGATCCCGCTGAAGTGCCGGCGCGATTTGGCATCGCCACGATTCTCGCCGGTGAGCGTGTCGGTATCGGGACCGGCTCGAAAGCCCGGCCGTTTGAGCAACTCGTCGATCGCACCGCGGATGCGGCCTTCTCCGGCGGGATCGTTGTAGACGGTCGGATGCAGCGTCGATTTCGCGAGCAGCCACGGCGGCTCGAAGCCCCACGCTTTCGCGGCGGACTCGCGGATCGTCTGGAGATTCGCGATGTAGGTCTCCGCCGTCGTTTTGGCGATCACGTCCGATTCCCCTTGCTGCCACAGGACCGCGCGAAATCGTCCGAGCGTCTTGCCCGCTTGAACCAAGCGTGGATGCAACATTCCCTCCGGCATCCATTGAGCGGACGACGTGGCTCCGACCGCCACGTTGGCGAAACCAATCGGCACTCCAAACTCTTTTTGCAGTGCGTCACCCAGCGGCGGCCAGATCGAACCGCCGTCGCTGCCATCGGGTGCCGGCTGCGGATCGTGAGCCACGTTCCATGTTTCTTTCGCGGAGTCGAACGCGACGACTCGCTCGTCCGCATCGGCCACTTGGAATCGCTCATCGTTGCAGTTGGTCGCATACGACTGTCCCGCCACGACGAAGACTTCGCCCACTCCGATTGGCTCAACCGCGCCGCGTGCCACCACGTCGAGGTCCACTCGGCCGCGAATCTCCAACCGATACCAACCGCCGGCCAACACGCGCGCCGTCGTCGCGAAGGTCGCCTCCGTCACGCGAATGTCCAACTTTGTCCAGTCGGTCCCGGCACCGGCCCCCTCTCGCGCGGGGACGACGCGGTACTCCCACGTCGCACGCTCGGTTCCCTCCGGCAAATCGCCGCGCACCGAGATGTCCGCGAATCCCAACGCCGCTCCTCCCGGCTTTTGTTGCGCCGCCGCCGTCGCCATGCGATCAAAGCCGACTCGCTGCACGACTTGCCGGGGCTTGGGAGCGGTCAGCGTGATCGTGGCTGGCTCAGCGCAGACAACGCTCACTTTGATCAAACAGAGCGTGGCCCAACCGGCGAACCACAATCGGCGACGCATGGCCAATGCAATTACAGAGAGTGACATGAAGCATCTTTCGTAGTCAGACGAACGGCAGGAGATAACGTTTCTCATCGTATTCGAGTCGCTCCCTGACAGTGAAACGATTGCCGCGTAGGCGAGCGGGGCGGCGTCAGCCCAATGGCACTCACTTTCGATTGAACTGATCCGTGCTCCGGCCCTGCCATCCGTGCGATTTCCATGAATTTCGATGTGTCGCACGGATGGCAGGGCCGGAGCACGGATGACAAGCCAGCCAAAGTGAGTGCCATTGGGCGTCAGCACCCGTGTTCCGCAGCCATCGTGCTCGCCGAGGGGCAGACGCCCGCTCGCCAATTCTTGCACTGGCTCGGAGCTTCCGGTTACGGAGTGATCGGTCTACTTTGGGAGCCGTCCGCAACTCGGAAAAGTTTCTTCGGAGCATCCGTCATGTCGTCAACGAATCTCTTACCGCTGTCGCAACTGAAACCTCGTCGGCCGATTCGCGGCATCTCGGCGATCTTGTTGCCGTTCACGGAATCGGGAGCGATCGATTGGCCCGCCTTCGACGCGCATCTGTTGCGAACCGCCGAGGCAGGACTGACTCCGGCCGTCGATATGGATACCGGCTTCGTGAATCTGCTCGACAGCGCGACCTATCGCGACGTGCTGCACCGCACGCGGGCAGTTCTCGGTGGCCGACCCTTCGTGGCCGGAGCGTTCGTCGGCGATCGTTCGGGTGCGCCGTTTGATCTTGCCGGCTATCAGCGACAGATCGGTCTTATTCAGCAAGCGGGCGGACTGCCGATCCTGTTTCAATCGTTCGGTCTGGTCGAGCTCTCGCCCCACAAATTGATCGAGGCGTATCGCGCGATCGGTCGAAGCTGCGACAAATTCCTGGCGTTTGAACTGACTCCGATGCTGGCCAAGTTCGGTGCGATCTATGACCTCGACACGTTCGCCGGATTGCTCGACATCCCGCAGTGCGTGGGGGAGAAGCATTCGTCGTTTCAACGCGAACCGGAATGGCAGCGACTGCGTCTGCGCGACGAGCGGCGGCCGGACTTCACCGTTTACACCGGCAACGATTTCGCTATCGACATGGTCATGTACGGCAGCGACTACCTGCTCGGCCTGAGCACGTTCGCTCCCGACCTGTTCGCGAAACGAGATGCCTATTGGGCGGCCGGCGATCCGCGGTTCTTCGAGCTGAACGATCAATTGCAGTACCTGGGGATGTTCGCGTTCCGTTCGCCGAGTCCCGCGTACAAGCACTCGGCCGCGCAGTTTTTGAAACTGCGCGGCTGGTTGAATTGCGATCACACGCACCCCGGCAGCCCACCGCGTCCGGCCAGCGACATCGAAGTGCTACGCGAGATCGGCCAGAGAATGGGTGTGATCGAATTGCCATAAGGCGACCGGCAATCGAGGTGCCCGACGAATGAAAGGAGACGACGAATGCTTCGACGGTTCGTCACATTCGTCGTGTCCCTTGATTCGTCGGGCACCTTTCTTCCTCACGGAACTTCACAGCATCGGAGCGTCGCGCCACATTGCGCGCACGCCGATGGCGTGGCGGTTAAACATTTCTGTCATCTTCCCAGCCAAAACGCTTTGCGAGATTGCTCGCGCGTTTGAAAGCGTTGCCGATCCGCGCGGTGAATTGGTAAGTCTGGGAACTCGGCCCCGGTGGGATCGGGATAGCCGCGCATGGCTCGGAACGGCAGCGGCTCGACGTATTGACCGTAGACCGTGTTGAGGTCCGCGTCTTTGTCGTACCCGACGTTGTGAATGATGAAGTCACGCTTCCAACCCGGTGGAAGCCGCGGAGCGTGATCGGCTCGGAAGCGAATCGTCACGGCGTCTCCCGCGCCGAGGATCGCGAGTCGGTCATCCGAATCGCTGAGCAATTCGGTCACGTCGCCAAAGCGAGTGAACTTGCCTCCCATCGGCGGCCACTGCGTCTCGGTCGTGATCTGCGAAGCGTCGTAGCGTTCGGGTCCGAACTCCGCGTGCGGCAGCCGCGCGGAGAAACCTCGAAACTGAAGGTCCGCGCCGATCAGCGGCAACTGCGTCGTCGTTTGTTCGAGCGGCAATTCATCGACCGTGAAAAATACTTCGTCCCAATACAACTCCATGCTGGTGACGATGCGAACGCGGAATGAAAAAGGATAACGGCGATCGGCTTTCGGCTTTCGGCTGTCGGCCAGCAAAGACGAGAGATCAACCGCGATCGTCTTCGTCTTCCCGCCGGGAAAGCCGATGTACGGAATCGCCTCGCGCCACGTTATCTCCCCCTCGCCCCCTCGCCCCCTCTCCCCCTCTTCCTCAACCGGCACCCAAATCGAAGGCGGCTTCGGCCCCTCGCGATCCGGGTTCTGAGACAGCGAGACGTTGATCGACGTGTCGGTCGGGAAGATCCAACCGGTGAGAAACAACGTCACGTTTTTCGCATCGCTCAGGTCGCCCAGTTCGAGTTCGATGAAGTGCTCTTCGGTCAGACCTTGCTGAATGATCTTGTCGAACGCGCGGAGATATTTTTCATCTCGTCGAGCGAGTCTGCTCAACACATCTCGGCCGCGATGATCGTGTGCGGTCGTCGGTGAGTGTCGCTTCCGAACGGGATGTAGTTTGAATTCCGCGATGCTCGGCGGGCCGACTTTCTCGTTGCTGAAGAACTCCACGTCAGCCGGATGATCGACCGCCAGCAACCGGACTTGATCGAAGTACGCCGCCTCCCAGAGTTCTTCGGTCAGCATGACACGGTACTCGCCGTTCGATTCGCGCAGTCGATCGCCGTCGATCTTGAGGAACTCCCACTCGCGAGCCGGAGCCATGACCCCTTCGGCGAGTTGCAGTCCAATCGGCGCGGCCCACAGACAGTCGGTGTAGAAGACCCAACGCTCGCCGTCCCAGAGATAGAGGTACGGGCACGAGCCTTTCAAAAACTGCTGAGCGGCAATCGCCTCACCCGACCGTGGCCGCAGGATGTTCTGCGGTACTCCGTTGGTCCACACGATCCGCGCGGCATCCACTTGCTTGGCCGAGCCGAGTCCAAAGTGCGTCGATTGCCCATCCACGATGCGGACGTGTTGCTTGCGTCCCGGCAACTCCGGCAAGCCCGCGCCGCGCAGTTCGAGCCAACTCCCGACGCCATGAATGTTGGATCGCTCGGCATCCCGCTGCGGCTTGCGATCCTTGTCCGCGCGAATCGAAAGATCGAGCCACCCGTTCTTGTTGCCGCCGTCATTGCGAATCCAAACGGCTCGCTGATCGGTGACCACCAGCACGTCTTCGTCACCATCAGCATCGAAGTCGGCGATCTCACCGATCGTCACCTCTCCCAACTTGATGTCCGTCAGTGGGTGTTCCACGTCGCCCAAGTTTGGGACATATCCAATCCGTTTTAGTCCGCCTCTATTCCAGGCTAACTGATCGCGTTGGCCGTCGTTGTTGAAATCCCACAGTCGTAGGCCGCGCAGGTTGGCCGCGCGCGGTCCGAGCAAATCCCATTTGAGCGGCTGCGCCTTCACCGCCATCAAATGCAGCGAGACCACGTTCGCAATGGGCAATTCCGGCTCCAACCACTCGCGCCACCGCAGTCGTCCGTGTGAGACATTTTCCAACCAACCTGGCTTGGCGACATCCGGGCCAGTGACGAGCACATCCATCTGCACATCGAAATTCCAATCGACCGGCAAGAGCACGGTCGGCTTGAGGTCGTTCGGCGGGAGCGCGGATCGCGCCGAGATGTCGGCGAACTTCGTGTGTTCGCGGCTGTCGTTGTTTTGCCAGATCGACATGCCAGAGTTGCTCGACACGATCAAATCGAGATCGCCGTCGTGGTCGATGTCCGCCGGAGCAATCGCCAGCACACCGCGCATCGCCTCGAACGCTGGCTCCTGTGACAACGCGGCGAGCGACCGCGTCTTCGTGGCGGCGTCGTAGACGTTTCGCAGGAAGAGGACGCCATCGTCGCCGTAGACCAGCAGGTCGATGTCCGCGTCCTCGGCCATCGCAGCGGCTCCGATGACTTCTGGCGAATGACCGGTGGCTAGCGCCTTGCCGCTCAGTTGTCCGATGAAGCGGTGGTCGTCGGGCGTCTCTTCCGTGTCGCGGTCGAGATCGGCGGCGATCAGTTTCGTCAGGCCGCTTGGAACGACCGCTTCACACAGCGTCACCCAACGCGACTTCGGATCGTTCGATTGGCCGAACACGATGACTTGTCCGTTGAGCAACACGATCACATCCCAACGGCCATCGAGATCGAAGTCGGCGATCTTCAGGTCGCGAATGCCGGCCAGGGGCGGCAACTGATCGGCGGCAGCCGCTTCGGCAAACGTCACCTCGATCGGCGCGGTCGCGACGGCTCCCGATTGTTTGGTCGCGTCGCCGTGTTGCTTCTGCCACTCGGATGAGAAGTCGGACAGCACATACTCCAGCGGATGCTTCAGGACGTTCTTCAAGTCGAGCTTCATCGCAATCTCCGGCCGCAGCAGGTTCGAGACGATTCGCACGTTGCGAGTCGCCGTGCCCCAATCCTTCGCCTCGATCGCCGCCACGGACTTGTCGAGCGAATCGCCGATGTTGACTCGATAGCGCTGCTGGATGAATTCGGCAAAGGGCTGACTGAGTTCCCGCAAGCGAGTCAGCGTGAGTTTCGATTCGTCGGACTGGCTAACGACATGAGCGACCGCCAACTCGCTGAAGACCCACAGGTTGTCGGGATTCGCCAGAGCCGCACGTTGAAGTGCCGCGACGCCGCGCGCCGCGAGTTCAGGATCTTGTCCCATCTGCGAGGCGAGATAGACCTCGGCCTCGAACGCCGCCGCGCCGTTCGACAACCGCGCCGCTTTTTCCAAATGCCCAACGATCACGCGATCATCACCGCCATGTGCGGCCAGCTTCGCCGCGAGCAGATGCGCGATCGGCAACTCCGGTTCGGAGGCCAGCAACTTATCGACCGCCTCGACCGCGCGAGCGTATCCACGCTCGTAGGCTTCACGCTCGCGCGTCTTGTCGATCCCTTCCGGCGAGACCGCCAGCACCGCCGCGATCGCCCGATTCCGACGGACCAGCGGTTCGTTCGGCAACAGCGTTTCCAACTCCGACAGCTTCTCGGTCGATAAGTCGAAACGCCAATTCTCCATCAACGCAATCGCGTCGTTCTTCAATTCGAGCATCCGCGCGACATCCACTTTTGGCGGCGCGATCTCATTGCCAATCGGCTTGCCGCGCAACACCACCACCGCCGTCACACCGACAACGATTAGTCCCACCAACACCCAATGCCACGGTCTCGCTTTTTGTTTTTCTGTCATCGGACGACTCCTCCTGGGTTCTGTGGCGCACGTTGTAATCCGCTCCAACGACCAACAGAATGCCGCCGAAATTTCACCCACGTTGAGACCGCCATGCACCACGCCTACGTCGAACGAGTCGTCGATCTGCTGGACCCCACCGGCAACATTCTGTTGAACATGTCACTGGAAGAGGCGACCGAACGAGTTGCCTCCGGGGATCCCACTCGCATTCGCGACATCGACGGCCAATTCGCGCTCTGGTCCAAGCGCGGCAATCTCGTGCGGATGGCGAGGTCCATCGGCCGGCCGCTGCGCTACTTTCTGGCCAAACGCGCCGAGGGACCGTGCCTGATCATCGCCGAACGGATCGACGAGATCGCCGCCTGGCTGCGAGCCGAAGGCTACGGCGATCAATTTCATCCGTCGTACACGCGCATGGTTCCCGCTCATCACCTGACGGAGATCGCACTCCTCGGTTGCCCCGATCCGAACCCGACGCTGACTCGATTCTTTACTCCGCAACGGAATCGCCTCTCGACCAACCTCAACGAGATCGGCGAAGCCTACATCGGCACGCTGGCCGCCGAATGCGACCGATGGCTGAACACTTTCGACCATCGCGAGCCGATTGGCGTGCTGTTCTCCGGCGGCATCGACAGCGGAGCGTTGTTTCTCGTGCTGCATCAATTGCTGCTGTGCCGAGGCGAATCGCCCGCGCGGTTGAAAGCCTTCACGCTCAACGTGACTTCCGGCCGAGAGCCGATTGCCGACAGCCGACAGCCGTTATCCTTTTCCTCCGACGTGAATCAAGCTCGCCGCTTCCTTGAGGAACTCGACCTCGGCCTGTTCCTCGAAGTCATCGACGTGCCGAGCGATGCACTCAACGTGGCCGAGACGATTCGGGTCATCGAAGACTACAAGCCGCTCGACGTTCAATCGGCCACGATGGCCCTCGCGCTGTGCCGCGGCATCCGCAGCCGGTATCCCGATTGGAAGTATCTCCTCGACGGAGACGGCGGCGACGAGAACCTCAAGGACTATCCGATCGAGGACAATCCCGAGCTGACGATCCGCAGCGTGCTCAACAACTCGCTGCTGTATCAAGAGGGCTGGGGCGTCGGAGCGATCAAGCATTCGCTGACGTACTCTGGCGGCCAAAGCCGAGGGCACATTCGCACGTCGGCCCCGGCTCGCGCGTGTGGCTTTATCGGCTTCAGCCCGTATGCCTTGCCGAACGTCATCGACGTGGCCGAAGGAATCCCGTTCATCGAATTGACCGACTGGGATCACTCGCGGTTGTACGCGCTCAAGGGCGAGATCGTTTGCCGAGGGGTCGAGGCGATCACTGGCCTGACGATGCCGATCTTCGAGAAACGCCGCTTTCAACACGGCGTCGTGGATGCAGCGAGTTTCCAGCAGCTCTTCGGGCACTCGGAATCCGACTATCGCCACCTGCTGACAGCCGCGTTCGCAACAACGTAGCCACCTCAGCGAAGGGAATCTCGATGAGGCCGGGCAGGGCTTCGAGATCGCGTGGGACGAACCCGAAGCGCAAGTTTTGAAGTTGCACTCTTTCGAACAAATTCGACCGCGACGCCAAGGCAAAGGCCCGAATTCACTCGTTTCATTCCTTTGACCAGATTCCTTTGATCGTAATCCTGAGTCACAGGTTCGCCCCATGAATCAAAGGAATCTCGTCAAAGGAATGAAGGCAACCTGAGAAATTGACAAAACGGTGCGGAGCCGAGTCCAAAGCGCGCAACTTCAAAACTTGCGCTTCGGGTTGGTGTGGCCGCTTCACCGAATGTGTCATTGCAGCCCGCTCGCGGTATCACGGTGCAGGCGAACGGGGCGGCGGAAAATGAAGGACGGAACTTGACTCATCGGCAACAGGCTTGATGGGGATGTTTCACACTTCCACCGGTTTCGGTGCGATCTTCTTCGTCCCTTTTCCGTGGCGTGCCTTCAGGTCAAACAGACCGAAGATCTCCGAGGCCGTCATGCTCAGAGAGACGTTGCTGCCGTCTCCGTCACCCAGAATGGTGCGGAACAGCTCCCGCTTCTCGGTCAGGACTTTGTCGATCTTCTCTTCGATCGTGTCCTTGCAGATGAACTTCGTGACGATCACCGCGCTCTTCACGCCGATGCGGTGAGCACGATTGATCGCCTGATCCTCGATCGCCGGATTCCACCAGCGGTCATAGAGGAAAACATAGCCGGCGAATTGCAGGTTCAGGCCGACCGCTCCGGTGCCGTAGCTCATCAGCAGCAAGTGCGAGTTTGGATCCTCTTTGAATTGCTTGAGGATCGGCTCGCGTTTGCTGTGCGGGACGCCGCCGTGATAGATCAACGTGCCGCACTCGGAGGGCAATCGCTCGGCCAGCCAGTCGATGGTCTTGGTCCACTGGCTGAACAAAATAGCCTTGCCGCCGCTGGCCGAGATTTCTTCCATGTCCGCCGCGAGCCGCTCGAACTTCACGCTGTCGCCGGTCAGCGGGTCGTAATTCGTGATCTGCTTGAGTCGGATGACCAACTCGAAGACGTGTTGCACGGTCGCTTGGTCCCCCATCTCGTTGAGATGGATGATGCCATCATTCTCGGCCGCCATGTACGCCGTTTTCTGCGCCGGAGTCAGTTCGAGAATCTCATCCCGATCGAGCCGCGGTGGCAGGTCTTTCATCACGAGGTCTTTCGTCCGCCTCAGCACATAGTCGCGAGAGAGCCGCTGCATCTGCCGCAAGTCGGGCGAGCCTCCCTTCGGGATGACCTTGATGTACTCAAAGAGCGTGTGCATCTCTTCGGGACGGTTCTCGATGGGCGTGCCGGTCAGTGCCCAACTTCGTTTGCGAGGGACCGACCGCGCGGTCTCTGACGTACACGAGTCGCGATTCTTGATCCGCTGAGCTTCATCGAGCACGACGAGATCAAACGACGGCCGCTCGTCGTCGAGCATGTCGGCCCAGTCACGGACGAGCAACTCGTAGTTGACCAGCAGCACCGGCACCGGCATTTGCCAGAGCATCCGCCGCCGCGCGCTGTCCCCTTCCAACACGGTCAGTGGCAGCTCTTCTGCCCACGCTTTGAACTCGCGCTGCCAGTTGGGGATCAGCGGCTTGGGGCAGACCATGAGCACTCGGCGAATCTTCCCGCCACGCAGCAGCAGCCGGATGGCCGTGATCGTCTGCATGGTTTTGCCGAGTCCCATCTCATCGGCCAGAAGCGCGGACTTCTGCTCGAACAGCCACGCGATCCCCTCGTACTGATAAGGGAACGGCTCGAACGGCATGATCAGTTCTTGCCCGGCGAGCATCGTCTCCAGCGGCGGCTGCAAGACGTAGAACAACCGATCCTCCAGCGAGATGGCATCGCTGGGAGGCTTCAGTCGCGTCACTTTTTTATCCGCCGGACGAGCCGCACGTTCCGCCAGTTCTGAGTCCGCGACTTTCGGCGGTTCGATCTTCTTGAGTTCCTCGGCCGCTTCGACCGGCTTCGGTTGAAACTCGAACCCCAGCGGAAACGTCAGCCCGACGGTCGGCACCTTCGACCAATGCGGCTTCCAAGCGGGTGACAATCCCGCGCGTTTGTCGAACAGCGTGTGCGATTGCGTTTCGATGTTCGGCCAACGTCGGAGCGCGCCGTTGAGTCCCGACGAATACAAGTTGGCGGGAAACTCGACGCTCACCGCTCGCACGTCCGGCGCGATGGTCTCAGCCAATTCGTCCATGACGATCATGCCACATCCTTTTGCTTCGAGTCATCACGCCGCGACTTTCATCGTCTCCTGCAACGCCTCGCGCACACGCTCCAGCGGTTCGAGCAAATCCGCGTCGCCAGCCAACTCCTTCGCGAGCTTCTCGAACGTCTTGAGGTCATCGCCAAACTGTGCGTGCAACCGAAACGATTGCTTCCCAATCCGCAGAGTCTCCCAGTCGAATGTTTGCCCCTTCGGAATTTCTTTCCCGACAACGCATGCGACTGGCAACGACACATGCGGCCGCGAGTCCAGGATTTCGGCCCGATCCGTCAACACGACGTGTGGTTTGACTCCGATCCGTTCGAGCAGCGTCTTGCTCAACAGCTCTCCCAACAGAAAGGGGACGAGCGTCGGGCCGTACAACAACTCTTGCGTCCGATTCGGCCGCACCGGAGCCGTGCATTGGAACTCCAGCGGACGGCCGAATTTGTTCGTCACCAGCAAGCCCGCGACGTGGCCGCGGTTCTCAAGGTGAATCGCGGTCAGGAAACCCAGCCGGAGTTGTTCGTTGATAGCGAGCGACGTGGACATGCCCGTTCCATCGACTGGCGAAAGGGGACGGGTTCAGTCTCGAATCGCTGACTCCGAAGACACGGATCATGCCGCCTCCCGGAAAAGTTGCCTGACCCGCACCGTTTGACTGACCCGAAGCCTTTGCGCGAGGATGCCCGCCAATGACTCGTATGTAACCCGAAGCGTCAGCGAGGGCGAGAACATGTAACCCGAAGCGTCAGCGAGGGCGAGCGCTTCAGGTGACTACGAATTGGAGCGTTTTGGAGCGTTCGCCCTCGCTGACGCTTCGGGTTACATGTCCTACGACTTGCCAAGGAGACAACGATCATGGCGGAATCAACTCTGCAACTCGCAACTTTGGGAGGCGGTTGCTTCTGGTGTTTAGAAGCGGTCTTCGAGCAGCTTCGCGGAGTCCACAAAGTGGTCTCCGGCTACTGCGGTGGAGAGGTGCCGAATGCGACCTACGAACAAGTCTGCGGCGGACGCACCGGACACGCGGAGGTGATTCAAGTCACGTTCGATCCGGCGGAGATTGCGTTTGCCGATCTGCTCGATGTGTTCTTCGCGACGCATGACCCGACGACGCGCAATCGGCAGGGAGCCGATGCCGGCACGCAGTATCGTTCGGCGATCTTCTATCACGATGACGAGCAGCAACAGGTCGCTGCCGCGAAGATCGCCGAATGGAATGCGCTCCAGAAATGGGCCGACCCGATCGTCACGCAGGTCGCTCGCTGCGAGGTCTTCTATCCGGCCGAGACCTATCACCAAGGTTACTTCCGAGGTCATCCCACTCAGGGGTATTGCCAAGCGGTGATCTCGCCAAAGGTCAGCAAGTTTCGGAAGACGTTCGCGGATCGACTGCGCGGATAAAGAACCGGGGTCTGGCACTTCGGAAATTCGGAATTGGCCGCTCGGCCAATTCCGAATTTCCGAAGTGCCTGACCCCTGATGCACCCCGAGCACCTCTGTTGGGAGACCCTTGCTGATGTGTCGCTTGCTCATGGCCTTCGTTGTCGTCGCGTGCGGTTGCTCGTCTCTGCCGGCCGCCGAACTGTTGTTTCCGCAGGAGCGGCAGGCGTTCTATTCGTTCGAGTCGATTGAGATCGCGGTCGCCGGATTGCCGGAGGGAGCAACCGCGAAAGTCGAACTCGTGCCGACTCGCGCCGGTGTCGTGCCCCTGATGTTTACCGTCATCGGGAAGACGGGCACGACGACGGTCGAACTCATTTCCGGCTCACTCGCGCCTGACGTGTATGCCGTGAAGCTCGATGGCCAGGAGGTCGGCAAGCTGACGATCAGCAACGGAGTCATTGACTCGACGCTGCTCGTCTCGCAGACCGCGAATCTCAACGAGCTGAAGGCAGGAGGGGCGAATTTCTTCTTGGGGAATGCGTTCAGTTATGGGCGGCTCAATTCGCAGCAGTCGGGGCCAAGCCCCAGTCCGCGCGGGATCAAGACGCAGGGGATGCGAGTCTTCGAGGATGCGGTCGCCGCCAACTTGCCGACCGTCGTCTACATGTATTGGACCGGCTATGTGACTCACAAACCGTTCGGCTCGATGAAAAGTTGGGCGGCGGCTGACATGAATCAGGCGATGCGGCTGCTGAGCTTTCACACCTCGCAACGGCTGAGGCGATTCGCTCCCAACATCATCAGCATCGGCACGCTCGATGAACCGGGCCTCGGCTGGGGTAAGACTCCCACGGGCGGCACCGCGTCCGGCTTCCCCGATTGGGACGAGCAGGCGTGGTACGAGCAGCGCGGCTGGCAGTTCACCGACAACCCCGCCGCGCGTTCGAGCGACGACTGGCTCAAGTATGTGACGATCCGCTGCGAGATCATGAAGGAATGTCAGCGGCAGGCTCGCCGAGATATCAAACTTGTCTGGCCGCAGGCGACGTTCAGCACCGATCTGTATGCCCCGCACGCGATCATGGACGGCACCGATCCGCTCAACCAAGAGGTCAACGACATCCCTTCGTCGCACGTCTTCGTCGATTGGGGCATCGACCGGTTGGGAGCGTACTCCGGCGTGCAGCTCGAAAAATCGCACGACCCGATGTCTCGCATCGCTCACGCGATGAACGGTCAGCTCTTCGGCGATCCCGTTCCGCAGCCGCAACAGACTCACGCATATCGGGCCTGCATGAACGGAATGCTGGCAGCCGGACTGACCAGCAATTGGTGGCTCAACACAACGGCGATGAAGCCCGCCGATCTCGCCGAGATCAACAACGCCGCCAAGAAGATCGGCCCGGTGCTCAAGGAGACGCTGCTGACCGGCCACGACGTCGCGGTCTTGTGGAGCTTCACGGAACTCGCGATGCGTCAGGAAGACATCACCCTTCAAGAAGCCAGCAAGCAAGCGGGCGAGCGGATCAAACTGATGATCGCCTCGCTGCCGGAGAACTCCGCGCTCAAGAGCAAAGAACTCGACATCAACGCCTACAACATCGGCGGCGATTACAAAGAGTCCGTGCTCACCGCCCACTACGCGCTGTCGCGAGCCGGCTATCCCGCGCAGATCATTCACGAACGGACGCTGCCCTACGGCGCGCTCAAGAACTTCAAGACGTTGGTCATCGTCGGCCAAACGCACGAGCTGCCCGATTTGATCGAAGAGCATCTCAAGAAGTTCACCGACGCTGGCGGCCGCATCGTGGTCGACAAAAGCACGACCGTGAAGTTCGACAACGCGACCGTCGCCGAAGTTGATCTCAAGGGCCTCTCCTACCGCTGGAGCACGCTGTTCCTCACCGACGCCAAGCAATTCAAAACCGCTCGCGAGGCCAGTCTCTTTCAGACCAATCATTTCATGGACGAGCCGGTGCGGAACGCCGTCGCGCCGCTCAAGGCCGTACTGAAGCAAACCGCCTCGAAGCCGTGGGTCGAGACCGACTCCAACGAACTGCTCATCGAGCATCAGCGCGGAGGCGAAGGGATCATCGTCCTGGCGATCAATGGCCACGAAGAGCTAACCGCCATCGCCGAGGATAAGAAGCACGCGATCTACAACTACGCGCCGCACTCGGCCACGCTGGCGTTGCGGCTGCCACCTGAAGTGCCGGTCGTCTTCACGTTGGAAGGCCCGCAGTTCGACCGTTCGATGAAGCTCGCCGACGCGACGGCTCCATTCGCCACCAAGTTTGAGCCGGGCGAAATGAAAGTCTTCTTCGCCGCACCGCGCTCGCCGGAAGGGATCGACGTCACTGCGACCGTTCACAACGGAGTCCTCTCGATCGTCGCGGCACTCAAGCGGCTGAGTATGCCCTGGCCGATCGTCGTGTCCGTCTCCGATCCCGCCGGCAACGAAGTCTTCCGCGTGAATCGTTCGATGAACCTCACCGGCAAGTATCACGAATCGCTGTCGCTCGGCTCGAACGCGCCCGGCGGCGAGTACCTCGTCAAGCTGAGCAGCCCGGTCGGCAATCTCAGCGCCGAGACCAAAGCCGCTCACAAATCCGAAGCCCGCGCACCCCGCACCGTCGCTCCCGTTCGCCTCTTCGATGCCGAGCGGCTCAAGGATTTTCTGCTGAGCAAGCCAGAGATTGTTCTCGCGACCAACGCGAACACTTCGCCCGACATCATTCGCATGTTGACCGATCAACTCGGAATCGCCGGAGTCAAAGTGACCCTCAAGCCGGAAGCCGAAGTGCTCCGCAAAGTCGCGTATCCGCGCGTCTGGAATCCCTACGCGAAAGTCTTCTCCGTCTCGACGAAGAAGGATCCGCCCGCCGTGAAGTTCGACCACGAGATCACGCTGGGTGTCTCGGCCGACGGCACGCTTACCGCGAAGACCAAGGAGGGCAAAGACGTCTCGGCCGATTGGCGGCAGCCCCACAGTCGAATCACGATCACGGGCGAAGGCTTCGTCGATTTCAGCGGCGACGTCGAGCAGTGCTACGAACCGGGAGTCCAACTGCACGTCAACGAGTCCGCCGCGGCGGACCAAGTTACCGTGCTCAACGCCGACATCAGTGAAGTGAAGACCACGGCCGAGTTCCGCGCGAGGTGGTCCAAGCCCTGGTCGAAGCTGACGCAGCATGTCGGCGCGTATCAGCTCCCCGCTCAGTTGCCCGAAGCCTACACGACCGATTCGCACTTGCTCGTGCTCGGCAGCAGCGCAACCAGCCCGACGGTGGCGGTCCTGCAAGCCAGTGAACTTCTGCCGCAGATCGCCGATGAAAAATATCCAGGGCCAGGCGGAGCGCTCGTCAGTCTCTGCTGGAGTCCGTTCGCCGTCGAGAAGAATGCGATCGTGGTCGCTGGCTCGGACATCGCCGGATTGAAGGCGGGGGTCGAGGAACTCACGAAGCTGCTGAAGTAGCCGAACCGCTGGATTCCTTTGAGTTCTGTGCGGACAACTCACAAATCACAAACTGTCGCACGCGAGCCGCGTGCGCCACAGCTTCGTCATGCGAGGAACGCCAAGCTGCCCAGCGCGAGGACCAACGTCATGCCGACAACGACGGCACGGCGGCGACCGTTCCACGCGGAGTCGAGCCGCAGCGCGAAGGCGATCAACGCAGCGGTGGCGGTGCCCCAAAGACTCCAACCGGTCAGCAACTGAAGACGAGCGGCGACTACCGCCTCTCGCCACGGCGAGGCGATTCGCTCGCCAAGCGGCGGACTGAGTTCCACGCGCAGCCAAACTTGGTGCATCGGAAAATTCTTCATCGTGCCGAAGTCATGCCGACTGATTTCCTCGAAGCGATCTCGAATTGCCTGCTGTCGCACCAACTCGCGTTGAATCGGCACACACTGACCGACACCGCTGGGGTCGAGGTGTCGGAAATGCCGAACCGCCGTTTGACCCGCGGCGTCGAAGGCGCGCCGCTCGGCCTCTTCAAGCGTTGCGAACCGCCCGCTCTTCACCGCCACGAAGGTGCTCGAACCCTCGACTCGCGGCGGCTGCCGAGTCCATTCGGGAAGCTCCGCACTCGACGGGTCGGGCAACGCGTCCGACACCGTCGGCAGCGGCAATTCACCGGCGAGGCGTGGCGTTTCAACGGGCGGTGCTGACAGAGGCTCGCTGTTTCCAAGCTTCTTCCACTCCCACCGGACGGAACCATTGCTGGTCCCAGAAACGAAGACGAATTTCGCGACAATCATCATCGCAAACACCGTCGCGACGATCACCGCAAACAACTTGGTCAATTCTTGAGAAGTCTGTGTGGAGCGTCGCAATACCTTCACAACGATGAAGCACACGCTCAAGAAAACTCCCAGGATCAACAGCAACCCGAGCGTGAGATTCGGTTGGAACGAGAGTGCTGAATCGGGTTGCATCACATGACCCTTTTTGAAATCTCAAATCTCAAATGGCAAATGGCAAATGGCAAATCAGCCGTCAGCCATCTGCCATCAGCCATCTGCCATCAAAAATCAAAAATCAAAAATCAAACCCCTCACCACCTCTGCTCTCTCGGCGTCCACACCGCCGAGAGTTGTACGACGCTCGACAAGCTGGCGGCCCAGACGGTGCCCCACAACACCGGGAAGCCCCAAGCCAGTGCGGCTCCCCATCCAATCAATGCGGTCAGGCAGACGGAGAGAACTCGGAAGCGATACGGACGGAACGAGTCGGTCTGCCACCACCATCGGCGGAGTCCGAACAGCGTCGCGAAGAATGCGATGTAGCTCTCCGCCGACAAGTGCCCAAGGTTTCCCGACAGCGACGCGCCGGTCATTGACGGCAGGCCGTTCGGCGGGTGAGAGCCAACGGTCAGCAAGTCGATCAGCAGCCAGTCATCGAGTTGAAACAGCGTGAGGCCGACCATCATGCCGACGCCAGCCAACAACATTCGGTCGATGTAACGCTCGCGCGGCAAGCCTTCGCGCAGCTTGCCGTCGATCAGCAAGCTCCACGAGCCGATCAGCGTTCCGGCCGCGAAGTGACCGATCAGCGCGTTCGATCCGAAGTACTCGACACTCGCCAGCACGGCCGTCAGCACCGCCGTCGCCAAACCGGCGGTCGCCAACGAACCGCTCAGTTCCGTCAGTCGCCGCCGCCACGAGATTTCACGCACGCTGTTCGGATTGACCACACGATAGGCCGCTCGTCCCCGACCGGCGTCCGGCACTCGCGGACCACGATCACCGGAGTTCGGAAGAGGCGGTCCCAACAGCCGATCGAAACCGCGCGAGATCATTCGGAACATTTCAAAGACCGCGATCCCGCCAAACGCTAACCAGACCAGCCGTATTCCATCGCCGCCCCGCCCGACTCTCGCCCCCGCCCACTGTGGCAAGATCCAAAAGAAGAACATCACCGCTGCCAACCAAGCCAGCAGCGGATGCGCCCGGAGAAATTTGCTCAAACCACCGACCACTTCGCCGCACGAATAGCACAAGACTTCCCAACCCGATTTCGGCTGGAATGACTTGGGCGTCCGATTCGGTTGCGGGGTCGGCTTGTCACGCGCCTCCGGTTTCTTATTCGGTTGAGCGTCCGCGTACTCAAGCGTCGGCAGTCGAGGCGTCGTCAATTGACGGAACTTCTCGGCGACGGCGACCAGAGACGCGAGCGTCCCCTCGGCCGAGTAGTCCCAGCAGCGTTCGTCGTGCTCAAAAGCATTGGACCGAATCGCTTGAGCCTGTCGCACCAGTTCCTCGACCTCCAAGAGCTTTCGGTTCCAGGAGCGGTCACGGTCGGCGACTGTTTCCAGCTCGCGAGCCTTGTCCAGCAGCCACCGCAGTTGCGAACAAATCCTGAGACGCTCGGCATGAATCTCGTGATAGTCGTCACGAGGCTGTGAACTTTGAGAGCCGTCCGCCAGAAGCGGATCAGGGAGCGGTGATTGGTCAGGACTTGGGACCGCTCGCTGATCCGCTTCTGGCGGACCGCTCAACACTTCACCCGCTCCACAGGCCGCGTCTCGAAACCGGCCGGCAAGTTCGAGTACCTCGCCCGTGCGTCGTTGCGGGTCTTTTTCCAGCGCGGCCTCGAACACCGGTCGCAGGTTCGGCGGGAGCGCCCTGAGGTCCGGCCGTTCGGTCAGATGTTTCATCAGGATTTCGGCAGTGGTCTCGCCATCAAACGGCACCCTGCCGGTGAGCAGTTCAAACAGGATCACCGCCAGCGAATAGACATCGACCTCTTTGCCGTAGCGCCCCTTCGCGACTTCGGGAGCCATGTAATAAACGGTGCCAACGCTCTGCGTGTGTGCCGAGCGGCGGCTGGGAGCGATGAACTTCGAGAGGCCGACATCGCCGACTTTCACGACACCGTTCTCGCGAAAGATGTTCGCCGGTTTGAGGTCGCGATGCACGATGCCTCGGTCATGCAGGTAGCCGATCCCCGCCGCGATGCCATCCAGCCAGGCCAGCACTTCCTCCAGCGGCAAGCCCCGCGGCGCTTCGTGAATGACTCGGTCGAGCGTCTTGCCGCCGACGAACTCCATCACGATCCAGTGGTCGCCGTCGCGGTCCTGTTTGATGTCGAACAGCGTGACCAGATTCGGATGCTTCAGGTTCAAGCACTGAGTGACGCCTCGCAGTTCGACTTCCAGGTTTTCTTGCAGCAGCTTGATCGCGACTTCTTTGCCGGAATCGGACAGCGCGTAGTACACCTCACCGAAGCCACCGCGTGCGATGGCTCGTTTGATTGTGTACCCGTCCAACGGTCGCGCTTCAGGACCGAACGTGAACTTCATGGCGTCGCTGCCTTGGAGAACCCTGCGAGGAGTCTGGATTCCGTCACCCGTGCAGCGGGATTCGCCGCACGGGCGGAAATCTTAGCCTCGAATTCTCGCCGACACGCAAGTCGTGCAGTCGCGTAGCCACGCTCGCCAGAGCGTGGGCGAACGCCGAGAGATTTCCCCACGCTCTGGCGAGCGTGGCTACGCGGTTGCCGGCAGCAGCGTGTGCTTGATCGCGCGGGCCACCGTCATGAAGCGGCGTTTCGCCCAATACCAGACATCGCGGCTGCGGAGATACAGGTCGCGACGGCCGACGTAATCCTTGGCCGTGTACAGCTCGCCGTCTTGGTAGGCTCCGTGATAGCCGATGTTTTGCACATAGCTCGGCTTCAAACAAATGACCGGCAGATGGTTCGCCGCCAGTCGCCGACAATACTCGGTGTCATAGGCGATCCCCGCATCGACGAACGGGCCGACTTGCTCATAAACGTCGCGCGGGATGAACCAGTTCAACGCGAACTGCCGCTCCTTGAGCAGCACTTCGGTCGTCGGCAGTTGGACGGTGCCGTTGCTCGGTCGAATCGGCACGTTGATCGCCGTGAAGACGCCGCGCAGGCCGGACTCGGTCGCTTCCCGATGAGTCTCGATGAGCCGTTGCAGCCAACCGGGGTGATAGATGATGTCGTCATCGCAATTGACGAAGTACGGCGCATTGGGAAACCGTTCGACTAGCTTCGCGAAGTTGTACTCCTGGCCTTTGTTCGGGCCGAGCCGTTCGGGGTTCGTCCAGATTTCGACATTCGGGTATTTGCGAGCCAAGTCATCCAGGTACGGCGCGATCAGCGGATTGGGACTGACGTCGTTGACGAAGACCACGCGAGCCTCGGCGGGCAGTCCGCTGTTGAGCAAACTCGGCAAGCTCCGGCGGATATAGCGCAGGTCATACTTTTCCTTGCCGGCCCAGACTTTGACCATGATCGGAAACAGCGCGAGTTGAGAAGTACTCATTGCTATGACTCCCTATAACAGTTTGATTGTGAGCCGATGGCGCTAGCCACGGGCCTCGGTGGGTGATGATCTACGGATCGGGAAGAACTGACAGTCGATGTTGACGGTCATTGTTGTTCTACATCCGCGGCCCGGCCTTGCCATCCGCGGATGAAAGACGGTAAGTCACGGCGCGCGTCCCCAAGCAGAGCGTGGGAACGAGACGTGCCGCTTGAGAAACTCGAACGCTTGCCTCCCAAACAACAGCCCCGTCCACGCCAGCCACGACGACACCGACGCCGACCAACCCGCGACAAGCGAAACATCCCAAGCCGTCCGACACGCGATCCAAGTCAAAATCATCCCCGCCAGAATCGTCCCGCAGCGGCGGAACGGATACGGATAGACGTCGATCTTGCGGTACTGCATCAGTCCGAACAGCGAGAAGCCGGCATAAGTCAGGACGCTGGCCCAGGCGGCACCGGCCGCGTGAAAGCGCGGGATCAACACCAGGTTGCAGACGATGTTCAACACCGCCGCGAAAAGATAAACCGGAATCAGGCTCAGCGTCTTCCGAGCCAGCATCACCGGTACGCGGAAGTGTTCATTCAAGCTGAAGAACGAATAAGCCAGGCAGATCACCGGCACGAGGTCCGCCGCTGCCGAGTAATCGTTGGTCGTCAACAACATCAGCAGCGGTTTCGCGAACAGCGACGCGGCCAACATGACCAGCAGCAGTCCCGCGACGAACTGCTCGAACACGGCCGCGTACTGCCGCTTCGCGTCGGGCGAGCGAGCGATCTCATACACGACCACGCCCCAGATCGCCGCGAACGGAACTAGGCATAACATATTGACCGCCTGCCCGATCTTATACGCCAGCGAGTAGATCCCGACCTGTTCCAGATCCACATACACGCGCAGGAAGTAGCGATCCGCCTCGTGAAACACCATCGATAACAATGCCGTCGCGATCAGCGGAGTCCCGAAGCCAAGTAGCTTCCGAGCCACTCCCCGATCCAGCTCGCACGGGCCTCGGCTGCGGCAGAACATCACGAACAGAACCAGCGTGTTCGCTGCCGTCGCGATCAAGTTGCCCGTCAGCAAGCCCATGATGCCCCAGTCCAAGACGACCAGGAAATAGACATTCAAAGCGATGTTGACCAACAACCGCAGCAGCGACAGCGAGACATATCGCCCCGACCATTTTTGAACTCGCAAATAAGCATCGAGCAGTTCGCCAAACGCGCTGCAGGCCATCGTCGCCAGTGCCAGCGTGTAGAAGGTCGCTCCATTCACAACGTCCGGACCAAGCGTCACGTTCGCCAACCAATGCCGAGCCAGCCACATCGGCCCGATCAATATCAGCGACGCCAATCCGAGATAGCCCAGCCCCGTCCACCACAGCCGATTGCGGTCCTCTTCGCTCTCGGTATCGAAGTGATACCGAGTCACCGCTGTCGCCATCCCCGACCCGATGAACACCGCCAAGATCCCCGCCGTCAAATCCAGAATCGCCACGCACCCATAATCCGACGGCGACAAACACCGCGTATACAACGGCAACAACAACAGCGAAGCCAGCCGGCCCAGAATCTGGCCAATGCCGTAAACGGCCGAGTGCTTCAAAATGTCGCGGTGAAGTTTCATTCGTGAATGACCAAATTCCTCTGACCAGATTCCTCTGATCTCCTCCTTCGAGTGCGGGTGAGATCAGAGGAATCTGGTCAAAGGAATGAAAGACAAGAGATCCGGGATAACAACACAGACTTCGTCAGCACCTGGAACCGGTTCGAGCCAGGGAGTCTCAACTTTTCATCACACCGCCGCTGATGCCGCAGCCGACCATAGCCCCACGCTTTGGTCATTGGGACTTGGGCATTCATTGGACATTGAGTCTTGGAAATTGGGATTTCGCACCGTCGCCAGCTTCAACGTCCCTGCTCCCAAGAGCGCGACGTAATACGGAATCTCCATCGTCTCGACGCTGACGAACTGGGCGGCGACGGCGAAGCCGGTCAGCGACACGATCACCGCGCGAGCCAATTCGGGATACCACGGATCGTCAAGTTCGTTGTGTCTTCGGGCCAGCAGCCAGCAGCGAGTCATGCAGACTCCGTAAAAGCCGACCAGCAAGGCCAGTCCCGGAAATCCGAGTTCGGCGGCGGTCTGCACCCACAGGCTGTGAGCTTCCTTGCCGCGACTCCAACCGTAGCTGGCGGCGACCAACGGCCATTGATTGGGACCGCAGCCTGTCACCGGATGTTTTTGAATCACGTCCCAGCAATCGCGCCACAGGTCCAATCGGCTTTGGGCCGAGGCTTCTCGCTCCTGCCCTTTCTTGGCGAAGACAGAATCAAATCGTTCGCGAACTTCCGCTCCGGCCAGGGACAACGCGGCGACGGCTGCCAAGGCAAACGCGAAGTAATGCCGGGGCCGCTTGGGGATGATCAGAAACGTGACCGCTCCCGCGACCACCATCGCCACCATGCCGCCGCGAGAGAACGAGAACAACACGGCGTGAGCCATGCAGCCACCCAGTCCAATCGCCAGCCCCTTTTGCCAGAGCGCTTCCGAGTGCATTCCCAGAAAGTACGCCAGCCCCAACCCCGTCACCAGCGCGTTCGCCGCGCCGTTGTTATCTAATGTCCCAAAGCCTTCATAGGCCAGAGTGTTATACCCGCCGAAATACGACAGGTTCATCTCCAGAGCGACATAACCTTGGCAGACTAAGATCGTCCAGGCCAACTGCTTCAATTGTTTCAAGGAGGTGATCGTCGTCAGGCCAACGCAGAACGGGATCGCAATCTTGGCCATGTCATCGACGTACTTCCAAGCCAGGTCTTGGTTCGGAGCAAAGTAAGCCTGCCCGCTCGACCAAGCCAAAAACAACAGCAAAAGTCCCGCGACCAAGCCGCCACGACCAGAATCAAACGTCGCACGCTTCGAGTACGACCAGCCAATGAGCATCGCCACCGCGACCATCAAGCTGTAACGCCCCGGAGCCACCGCCCACGGCCACATCGCCTCCGGCTTCACGATCGCCAATGTTGTATAAGCCAATAACCCATAGAAAGGGTTAAACAATGACAGCGAGACTCCGCCGCCGGTGACCAGATAGGTGAAGAGGAGACCTTTCATAGGGTGACCTCTCCCGTCGTTAGTGAGCCGGGTGGCGTCAGTCCTCGGACGTGCGCTGAAATCGACTCCGGTCCGGGGGCTGACGCCACCCGGCTCACCGGCAAACGACTTTCGTCCAGACGGGCAAGAGTCCCCGTCTTGCAGAGCAACCGCGGCAACTCGGTCAGGCACTGTTCCCAGCGATGATTCGCCGTCACATACGCCTGAGCGGCCAAGCCCATCTCCGCGCGAAGGGCAGCGTCATCGAACAACGTCGTGACTTGTGAGACCCACTCGTCCACGTTGACCGCGCGGAGCAGATGCACTCCCGGTTCGACCTGCAAGCCGACGATCGGCTCCGGCGAAGCGACGATCGCTTTACCCATCGCCATCGCTTCCAGAACTTTGTTCTGCACTCCGCGAGCAATCTGCAAGGGGACGACGACGACGGCTGCCTCAGCCAGATACGGCCGCACGTCGGGAACGGTGCCGATGACCTCAACGCCGGGGATCTCACCCAGCGCTTGGACCTCGCGTGTCGGTTCGCGGCCGACCAGCTTGATGACGGCGTTTGGTTTGAGAGTGCGAATGCTCGGCCAGATGTGCTGGCAGAACCAAATCGCCCCGTCGATGTTCGGCTTGTAATCGAGCGCGCCGACGAAGACGCAAGACTCCTCGTTCCCACGCTCCGCGTGGGAACGTGCGTCCTGACGCTCCGCGTCTCGAACGTCGATCGGCGTGGGAGTGTCTACCGCGTCTGAGGCCGCGGAGCGGCGGGGAGCCGTTCCCACGCGGAGCGTGGGAACGAGCGAATTACTCTCGTTCCCACGCTCCGCGTGGGAACGTGCCTCCTGACGCTCCGCGTCTCGAACGTCGATCGGCGTGGGATTGTCTACCGCGTCTGAGGCCGCGGTGCGGCGGGGAGGCGTTCCCACGCGGAGCGTGGGAACGAGGGAGTTGGCGGGCTGGAAGTAATCCACATCGACGCCATTCGCGACGGCGGTGATGGGACCGTTCGGGCAGAAGCTGCGGAAGATGTCTGCTTCGGCCTCGCTGACAACCAGCACGCGGTGCGTCCACGTCGCGAGACTCGCTTCGAGTCTTCGCATTCGTTGGCCTTCGTGCCGATACAGCCATCGCTTCGGCCCGCGCGAGGCGGCGGCATAGTC
The DNA here is from genome assembly GCA_046156195.1 of Planctomycetaceae bacterium. Lineage (GTDB taxonomy): Bacteria > Planctomycetota > Planctomycetia > Planctomycetales > Planctomycetaceae > SXKJ01. The sequence goes on from JBJXEX010000174.1 coordinate 27,748, forward strand.
CAGCCACTTCTGGCTATCGACGTCGATCAAGTCCACGCTGGCCTTCGCGATGCTCAACGCCGGCAATCGCAAGTACGGTGCGAGCGCCGAGGACGACGCGAGTGTCGCATCGAATGACGTCGCTTCTCCCCATTCGGTCAGCAACCGAGTCAGCGCCGGAGATTGAAACGCTCCCTCGCTGATCGTGCGGCCGCGCAGCAGAGACAAGCCGGCTCGAACCCAACGGAGTCGCTTCTCGACCGGCACAATGCCAACTCGCACGCAGAGACGATTCAACTCGCGATGCGTTTCGTCCGACACCGGCTCATCCGCCAGACACGCCAACGACACGTCGGCGAACTGCGACAGATGCCGCAGCATGTGATACGTCCGAATGCGATCCCCACGATTCGGTGGATGCGGCACGCGATGCGTCAGGTAGAGAAGTTGTGGACGAGGCACGGGACACCTTCGGTAAGCACCAATTTCCAAGCACCAATGTCCAATGAAATCCCAATGACCAAATCCCAATCGACTCAGGATCACGGCACAGCGATCACTGCCTCTTGGCCATTGGAATTTGAAACTTGGACATTCATTGGACATTGGCTTTTAGAAATTGGGATTTCCCTCAACGCTTCGCTCATCGTTCCGAATCGAAACCTTGGCAGGAGCCAGTTCAATTTGCGTTCGGTGCTCGCGAGGTTTTGGTAGTGACGAAATCGGGAACGCAATGAACCAGCCAGGCGAGGTTGATCGGGATCGAGTTCCCACGGGTGAAGATAAAACATGAACGGCTGGCCGCGGCGATTGACTCGGTTCAGCAGCCAGGCGGTGACTCGTGCGGGATACAGCCGGAAGTAGCCGCCGCCGGAAACCGGGATCGACATTCCGCCGAGCCGGCAGATCGAACCGGGAAACTCGTGCAGTTCGCCAGACTTTGTGTGAATGACATGCGGGAACGGATTGGAGCCGGGGATCCCGTAGCGGTCGTGATGAATCGGATAGATGCTGGAATCGCAGTCGAAGCCGAGGTCCGCCAGGATGTCGAGCGCCCACAGGCTCCGTTCGGTGATCGAGAAGCTCGGCGCGCGATACAACGTGACTCGGTCGCCGATGATGTCTTCCAGAAGTTGCTGAGCTTGCCGGGTGTCTTCGCGGAACTCGTCCGGCGTGAGGTCGTAGACCAGCCGATGCCAATAGCTGTGACAACCGATTTCATGACCGGCTCGCGCGATGTCTCGAATGAGTTGCGGGTGCTGTTCGGCGACCCAACCGAGCACGAAGAACGTGGCACGCACTTCGGCCTTCTCCAGCAGTGTCAGCAATCGCCGCGTGTTCTGCTCGACCCGGCTGGGGAAGTTCCCCCAGTCGCGCGATGCAATCCGATCCGCGAACGCCGAGACTTGGAAATAGTCTTCGACGTCGATGGTCATCGCGTTGGTGAGGAGGTGAGGCATGGGTGGTTGGAAATGACGAATGACGAAGTACCCAATGACGAAAGAATGACGAAGCACGAATGACGAATTGGTCACGGCAACGCCGCAGTCCCGTTTCGCGAAGTCGTTTCGTCATTCGTCATTCGTGCTTCTTTCGTCATTGGGTCTTTCGTCATTCGTCATTGGTTTTGAAATACCTGCTGCTGAAGCTCCAGCAGCAGCAAACGCAAAAACTCGTCGATCGGTGCGGCTTTCGTTTTCTGCGAGCCGAGGGGGCATTCGCAGGTGACATACAGCTTGAACAGCACCGGGCTGCCGGAGAATTCGAGTCGCGGACTTTCAGGGACCGACCAAGTTCCCGCGGCACTCCAAGCCCAGTAGATGCGGGGATGCGATTGCTCCGGGCGAGTCGGCAGGTAGAAGTCGGCGATGGCGAAGACGTGTCTCGTCGTCGCGTTACTCGTAGTCGAAGTCGTGAGACTTCGGTGGGCTTCGGGACTTTTGTTCTGAAGTCTCACGACTTCAGCTACGGGCAATTCGATCACGGTTTCGCGAGTCGCTCCGGCTTGTTGATAGCCGGCTCCTTGATAGCAGGCGGTCGGCGGATGCACGGCGAGCGGGCCGGTTGGGCCGCTCAGCAAGACGACGTTGACGACCTCGCCGGTGCGACGGTTGGTATAGGTGCGCGACAAAACGTGAGTCACTCCGGCCATTTGCCGTTCGGCCTGACTGATGGCGGAGTCTTGTCCGTCCCAATCGCCGATTTTCAACGGCACGAGCTTCAATCGCGTTTCGGGACCGTTCGAGCGCGTCGCGGGTTGCCAGCGCTGCGAGAGCGTTCCCTGCACAATGCCGCCGCCCAAGAGCAACACAGCCGCGATGAGCGCGGAGAGATGGCGAGCGGAACGGCGCAAGCCGTCCGGTGTCGTTGTGTCATGTGGCGATTCATCGGACGGCTTGCGCCGTTCCGCTACAAAAGGCGTGCTCACGCGGCACCTCCGCTGGTCGCGTAGTGGTAATCGTAAGAGTACCCGTAGCCGCTGAGGTTCGACTTCACGCCGACCATCACGCTTCCATGCAGCGGCAGGCCGAGCATGTCCATTCGTTCGCAGGCCACGGCGATCAGCGGCACGCGGCTGACATCTTGTCGAGCCACCAGAATCGCGGCGTCTACATTGCGGGCGATCGAGCTGCTGTCGGCCACACAGAGCAGCGGTGACGAATCGACGATGATGAACTCGAACTCTTTCCGCATCTCGGTGAAGAGCGAGGCGGCTCCGTTGCGAGCGACCTCTTGCAGAGCGGTCTCGTTGACCTGACCGGCCGCGATCACGAACAGGTTCGGATCGTCGGTCGCTTGCAGCACGGTTTCGGGACGCAGGTTTTCGGTGAGCAGTTCGCTCATGCCCAAGCCGTTGCTGACTTGCAACAGTTCATGGACTCGCGGGCGTCGCAGGTCGCAATCGACCAGCAGCGTCTTGCGTCCCGACCGAGCCAAGCTACCCGCCAACTGACAGGCGAACGTCGTCTTCCCTTCGCCGGCGGTCGCGCTGGCGATCATCAGTATCTGACGTCGCTCGGCATCGTCCGAGTGCAGCAGGATTGAGCGGATGCTATCCACCGACTCGATCAGTGCGTTGTTCCACATCGCCGTGCGCGAGGCGGCCGGGCCACCCATTCGGAGCAACGGCTTCGGCATCGCGGGCAACGTGCCGAGCAACTCCAGGCCCATCGTCTGGACGAGGTCTTTCGGATCGGTGATCCGCCGCGTGTGAAATTCCATCACCGAGAAGATCAGGAACACCAACCCCAGCCCGCCGACGCCGGCCGCTGAAGTCAGGTTTTTCTTCTTCGACATGCTCCGAGTTTGCGGCACCTCCGCCTCTTGCAGCAGCGAGATGCGGGTCGGCGACTGCAACTCGATTCGCAACGTCTCCATTTCCGTGCCGACTTTGTTCGAGACCTTGGCGACTTGTTCGATGTCGGCTTTCATCGACTCCAACTCGAACGATGAGGTGCCGATGTTCTTGACCAACGCCGAGTACTTGTCGAGTTCTTCACGCAGCAGTTGCTCTTGCCGCTTGAGCAGGTCCAGCCGAGTCCGTCGCTTGGGCTGACCGGGAGTCGCGACTTCGGTCCCCTCGGACACGGCGAGCGTCTGCAACTCTTCCAGTTCTTTGCGGAACGCCAGCAGCGTCGGATGATTCTTGTTGACGACTTGTTTCTCGAAGCGGCTGATCAAATCTTTGAGCTGCTTGATGCGCCGTTGCGCGACGCCGAGATCGGAATCGTCTCCGGCTGCGGCGTCTGATCCCGTTCCCGCGTCCGAGGCTTTGGCCTGCGATTCAATGTCGAGCGTCGCGACCGTGGCCAGACTGCGCGGCGGTGTGACGAGGGCACCACTCGCCGGCTTCTCAGGAACCTTCGGAGTTGGCGAGGAAGACTTCGATGTCGGCGCGGGTGACTTCGTCGGCGAAGCATCCCCCGGTGCGGTGAGCGTCGCGTCATCGACGATCGTCGCCGCTTGATCGCCCACCTGTTCCTGCATCAGAGCGAACCGCACGCGAGCATGTTCTCGCCGCAACTGAGCGAAGTATTCCATCGCCATCTGCTGCTTGATCGTCAGAGCCTGCGTGTCGCCGGTGCCGAGTTCCTGAGCAAGATCGTTGACTCGTTTCTCTTTCAGGCGGACCTTGTCTTCGGTTTGCTCGAAGATCCGTTCGAGGTCGTTAAGCCGCGCGATGCGTTGCTTCCGTTCGGCATTGACGACCTCTTCGAGGTAGGCGTCCTTGACCGCGTTGACGATCGCCGCCAGTTCGTTCGGGTCATCACCGGTCAGCGAGACACGCAGGATTTCCGGGCTGTCGTAAGCATCGACGACCAAGGAGTCTTCCAGCCATTGGACGGGAAACTGTTGCTTGCGGACCATCGCCAGCGCGGCGATGTTCGGCTTCCGCAAGGCGGCGTTGATCACGAAGCGACTCTTGAGGAGTGCCATTTGAGTGCGGCGATAAGTCGCAAAGTCGGCGTTAGTCTCGGCCGTTTGAAACACCAATCGTTGTTCGACCGCCTCGACTCGCAACAGGGCGAAGGCCGTGAACGGAGCGGGGACCGCCAACCACACCAACGCCGCCGCGATCACCGCAGCCGGAACCGCGAACAGCACCGCCGTTCGCCAACGCCGCTGAAACGCCAGCATCAAACCCTGCGGAGACATCGGCTCCAAGAACTGCCTCGCACGCTGCGAAGCGTGACGCTTGGGAGCCGAGCCAGTTGCAGATGTTGGCGACATCGGCGACCTGTTGGGCAACGAGTCAGCCGCGCGTGTCGCGACCGACACGTTCGGTTTGGGGACGAGAGTCGCATTTGAGGCGTTCATCGTTGAGTCACCGCTTCCAAGGGAGTCAGACCGAGATCAAGGCTTCTGAATTCAAAGGCTGCGAATAGTGAGAGATGCGGTTGGCGTTACTCCGAAGGAGTTGCGTCACATAGCCCAGGGTTGCCGCGCATCGCGGCTACCCTGGGATCGGGGGCCGGAGTGTCGCATCTACCCCGAAGGGGTTGCGTCAATCCGAATGAGACGCAACCCCGTTGGGGTAGAGACGTCGACACCAACCCGGTTCCCAGGGTAGCCGCGATGCGCGGCAACCCTGGGCTATGTGGCGAAACTCCTTCGGAGTAAACCGCTGTCATCCCGCGCCGACCGCTTCCAACCGGAACGACATCCCGTTCCGGCGGAGCCACCAGCAGGCGCGACAAGATCCACAGTTCAATTCCCAACAGGCCCAACGCCAGAGGCATCATCAGCCAACCGGCAAGGTCATGGAAAAGTCGATGAGCTAAGTCGGCACCGATCGTCTCGTACAACGCGGCCGTGATCGTCACGCGAGACACATTGCAGAGCACCGCGATCGGCACCGCGCTGAGCACGATCAATCCGCGCTCCCACGCCGGACGCTTCACGAACGTCGCCACGGCGGCCGACACCGCGAAGAACGAGACCAACATCCGCAACCCGCTACATGCCTCCGCCACGCCGACTCGCGCCGTGCCGACCACGATCACGTTCCCCTCGGCGACGGCCGGATAACCCAGCGTCTGCAAGGAGTAAGTACTGACCAGCGTCGCCACACTGCGGAGCGGTCCCGCCAGCGCGACTTCCAACCGATACGGCAGAGGCAACAGAAACACGAGAAACACGATCCCCGGCCACGCACGCCGCAACGACAACTCTCCGCCACACACGACGCAGATTCCCGCAACGCACGGCAGAATCGACAACCATTCCAAAGCCTCAAAATAAAACCTCGCTCCGATCACTCGCAGCACGAGACTCGCGGCAATCAAACTCAGACCGAGCAGCGGTTGACTCGATTCGCTTGGGACCGGCAACGATCGGCGTTGCCAGATCATCGCCGCCGCCACGAACGGCACCAGAAAGCCGTGCGAGTAAGTCGGATCGCTATTCCAACGCGCCATCAACCCGCACAGCGTCGGCCAATACGACCAGACGCCGATCGCCCCAAGAACGCTCAGGACGCTGAGCACTCCGATCGGCGGACGGTGTGATGTGGTTGGGTTGGAAGACATAAGTTGGATGACTCGGCCTGGTCGCCAAACTCTGACAGGGAAAAAGATGTTTAACCGCCACGCCATCGGCGTGCGCGCGAACGCCCGTCGCTACTCGCCCGTCGCGCCCACGCTGTTGGCGTAGGGGTTAAACATGGAATTCAACAATCTCTGGCGAGCGTGGCTACGAAAGCGTTCAGAACGAAAACAATTCGAGCGCTCCTGATCGAGTGACTAAACATAGATGACGACCAACCGCCCGGCGGCCGATCGGTCGCGCAAAGGGAACGTAAACTCGTGCAGACATCCGAACGCACTGCGACGTTGCCGGCAAACAGCACAATGATGCCTAATCGCCACATTCGGATTTCGTCAGAACGATGAATCCCCTCGGAATTCGTGGAAGTCCGTGGTTGGTCACGCGACGGCATTCCCGTTGCGTCACTCGGCGGCGAGCAAGATCCCTTCGTAGCGTAGGCGGCCCGCCTGCGACCGCGTCTACCGACGCAACTCAGGCGAGCTGCCTGAGCGACGAGAACGAACAACATCTCAACTTGGAGCAAGACCATGATTCGCAAACGGGAATGTCTGCTGGCGGTCCTCGTGACCGCTGTATTGGCCGTCAGCTCGGCCCAGGCCGGATTCGACTATGGCTTCTATGACTTCACTCACTCCAACACGACGAATGAAGCGATCGCCGAGGCTCAGTTGAAACTGACCGTCTCCGACTCCGGCGGTGGACTGGTGCGGTTTCAATTCACCAATACGGGAGCCTCCGCCTCGTCGATCACCGGCATCTACTTTGACGACCGGGCCACCAGCGGATTGTTTGCCTCGATCGCGACCGGCATTCAAAACGGAACAGGAGTGTCGTTCTCGAACTCAGCATCGGGGAACATTACTGGGGGAAATGGTGTCGGCTTCACCGCCACACGCCGAGCGCTCGCCAACAATCCCACCGTTACCAACGGCGTCAATCCCAGCGAGACCATCGGCCTGACACTGACTTTGGCCGGTGGCCGAGCCTTCAGCGAAGTCATCTCGACTCTGCAATCGGCCGCACTGCGAGTCGGCGTTCGCATGAGCGGTTTCGCGATCAATGGGGGTGAGAGCCTCCTCAACAATCTCAACGCGAACGCCCCACCGCCACCGCCGCCGCCGGTTGTTCCCGAACCATCGAGCTTGATGCTGGCCGGAATGGCGTTAGTCGGCTTGGTCATCAGCCGCCGCCGTCACGCCGCACCGTAGCTCAGGCGGCTCGCCTGAGCCGCGTCGCCAACGGCGACGCGGATGCAGGCGAGCCGCCTGCTCTGCGTTGCCAATTGGCAACACAGCGTTGTGACACGGAAAACCGCGCGATCGCCTCCTGCGAGACAATCGAAATGATCGCTTTCCTGACGAGTTCGTCACAAACATGTGGCACATTTCGTCGCGAGCCGAGAACCCTCAGAACGGTTCCCATCCGACGTGATGGCAACCCTTTCGAGGACTGCAATCTGGCTCCTGGAAGGTCGGCATGTCTTCGACGAACTTCGCTCACATCGACGCCCCGTTGGCCCGCCTGCCGGGCATCGGCACCACGGATGCGCCGTTGAGGAACGATGCCGGTGTGACTCCTCCCAACATCACTCGAAAGCATCTGCTGACGATCGGCCTTGAGGATTACTATCACGTCGGCGCATTCCAAAAACTCATCGACTGCGATCGTTGGGATCGCTTCGAGAGTCGGCTGGAACGAAGCACGCGGACGACGCTCGAACTGCTCGATCGGCATCAGACCAAGGCCACGTTTTTTGTGCTCGGCTGGGTGGCCGAACAACTGCCGGAGCTGGTTCGTGAAGTCGCCGCGCGAGGTCACGAGGTCGCCAGTCGCGGCTTCTATCGTCGCAACATCCGCGAACTCAGCCGCACGGAATTCAAAGAGGATCTCGCTCGCACTCGCGAGGCGCTCGAAGCCGCGACCGGTCAGCGAGTCATCGGACATCGCGTGGCCGACGGTTGGTTTCAGCCGGACGATCTGTGGACGCTCGAAGTGCTCGCCGAAGAGGGCTACCTCTACGACTCCAGCATCTTCCCGATGTTCCGCAGCTATGCCGATCAGCCCTGGCGGCGATTTGTCCATCATCTCGAAACACCCAACGGCCCGATCTGGGAAGTGCCGCCATCCACCGCGAAACTGCTCGGCTTCCGCGTGCCGATCGCCGGAGGCAACTACTTCCGACAACTGCCGCACACGCTTTTGAAACGCTGCGTCCGCTCGTGGGACCGACATCAGACCGCGCCGTTCGTGATGTACTTCCACACTTGGGAACTCGATCCCGAACAACCCCGCATCAGCGCGGGCGGAACGCTCACGCAGATTCGGCACTACCGCAATCTCAACAAGATGAAGTGGGTGCTGGAGGATTATCTCAGCCAGTATTCGTTCGGCAGCGTGGCCGACGTGATGGGGTTTGAAACATCTCTGCCTTTACCCCACCGAGCTTGCCTCGGTGGCTCGCGGGCTTCTGCACTACTTCAAAGCGATTCGGCGGCGAATGAGACATGTAGTGCAAAAGCCCGTGAACCCCTGGGGCAAGCCCAGGGGGGGGAAGGACAGACGCCCGTCACCATCGTCATCCCCTGCTACAACGAAGAGGCGAGTCTGCCGTATCTCTCGAAGACGCTCGAACAACTCCAATTCGCACTGGCTCCGAAGTATCGGCCGACGTTCCTGTTCGTGGACGATTGCAGCACCGACACAACTTGGGAGTTGATGCACGCCGTCTTCGCCGGCCGCGACAACTATCGCTTCGTGAAGCACGAACAGAATGGTGGCGTCTCGAAAGCGATCCTGACCGGCATCGAAGCGGCCGACACGGACATCGTCTGCTCGATGGACTGCGACTGCTCCTACGATCCGCTGGAGCTGAAGAAGATGCTCCCACTGCTGACGGATGATGTCGATCTCGTCAGTGCCTCGCCGTATCACCCGCTGGGGCACGTCCGCAATGTGCCGAGCTGGCGGCTCTGTTTGTCCAAAGGCTTGTCGTGGCTGTACCGCTCGTTCTTGCCGCAGAAGTTGCACACTTGGACGAGCTGCTTCCGAGTCTATCGCCGCTCAGCCGTGCGTGGTTTGGAACTGCGTGAGCACGGATTCCTCGGCACGGCGGAACTCGTCGGGCTGCTCAGCCTGAAGGGGTCGCGCATCGTCGAGCATCCCGCGACGCTCAACGTCCGCATCTTTGGCGAATCGAAAATGAAAACCGTCCGCACGATCTGCGGACACCTGCGACTGCTGCGGCAATTGTTCTTTGCTCGATGTGCGAATCGCCGAATCGCGCCACCAAAAGGCACTGTGGTTGATCCCGAAGGGATCGCAGCTATTAGCCGGGGGTCGGAGCGCAGCGCAGACCCCCGGTTCGTGACCGCGCAATCCAGCATCCCGGAGGGATGCCAGCAATGCTCACCACCCGCCGCACTGGCTGGCATCCCTCCGGGATGCACAACGAATTCAACTAGCTGACCGGGGGTTTTCGCTGCGCTCGACCCCCGGCTAATAGCTGACATCCCTCCGGGATGAACCTCACGGCAACCCCGCAACGTAGCTCCGACTGACCTCTGACAACTGACAACTGACCTCTGACAACTGACTGACTTCCCAATGAAAGGCACCACGATGTCCGACTTCAAACTGCTGACCCTTCCTTCCGATCAAGACGCCTCCGGCCGCACGTTCGGCCCGGAAGAAATTGAGAATGTCGCTCAGGTGCTCCGCTCCGGCGTGCTCACCAGCACGAAGGGGAACTACGTCAAAGAGTTTGAAACGCAGTTCGCGAACAAGGTCGGAGCCAAACATGGCTTCGCTTGCTCGCACGGTTCGGCGGCGGTGCATGTCGCGGTGGCCGCGATCGACCCGCAGCCCGGTGACGAGATCATCACCACCTCGATCACCGACATGGGTGGGCTGAGTCCGATCATCTATCAAGGAGCGATCCCGGTCTTCGCCGATGTCGATCCCAAGACGTTCAACGTCACCGCCAAGACGATCGCCGCTCGCATCACCGATCGCACGAAAGCGATCATCGTCACCCACCTGTTCGGCAACCCCTGCGAGATGGGGCCGATCATGGAACTGGCGAACTCGAAGAACATCCCGGTGATTGAAGATTGTGCTCAAGCCTTCTTGACCGCTCAGGGGGATCGCTATGTCGGCACGTTTGGAGCCATCGGCTGCTTCAGTCTGCAACAGGGGAAGCACATCACGACGGGTGAAGGAGGCATCGTTGTCACCGATGACGCGGCACTTGCTCGCCGATGCTTCCTGTTCATCAACAAAGCCTGGGGCTACGGCGACAAGAACCCGGACCACTACTTCCTGGCGTTGAACTATCGCATGAGCGAACTGCTCGGAGCGGTCGCGTTGGCTCAGTTGCCGAAGCTCGACGGCGTTGTGAACAGCCGGATGCGCTCAGCCGCCGCACTGACCAGCCAACTGCGAGGCATCTCCGGCATCGAGACCCCACACATCTCCGACGGCTCGGTCCACACCTTCTGGAAGTATTGCCTGCTGGTCGATGAGCGAGTCATCACCGGCGGCGCGGTCGGACTCGGAGCCAAGCTCAAAGAACGTGGCATCGCCTCGGCTCCGCGCTACATCCAGAAGCCCGCGTTCAAGTGCGAGGTCTTCCGCGATCAACGGACATTCGGCAACAGCCGCTTCCCGTTCACGCTCGCTCGACCGGAAGCGGTTGATTACTCGGACCATCTCTTCCCCGGAACATTCGAGGCATTGAAGAACATCCTCGTCCTGCCCTGGAACGAGCGCTACACGCAAGAGCATGTCGATTACATCGCGGATGCGATCCGTGATGGAGTGGCGGCGCTGACCCTGGAGTGCGGTGGCTCGACACCGCCCTCCCTCAAGAAAGAACCAGTCACCGTCGGAGCGTAAGACATTCGCCGGTCCAAAACGCCGTAGCCACGCTCGCCAAGAGCGGGGGCGAACGGCCTGAATGCCCACGCTCTTGGCGAGCGTGGCTACGACAATCTCAACACCCAAGGAAAACACACATGCCCAACACTCCTGTTCGTTTCGGAATGGTCGGAGCCGGCGGAATCGCCCAGTCTTATGCCGCCGCGTTTCGCGATTGTCCGCTCGCCAAGCTGGTCGCCGTCGCCGATGTGCGTGCCGAGGCCGCTCAAGCCATTGCACAAACTCTTAGCGCGAGGAGTTATGCCAGTCACGGCGAAATGTGCGATGCCGAACAACTCGACGCGGTGATCGTCGTCACTCCGCCGAACATTCATGCCGACATCGTCACCGACTTGCTGCGTCGCAAGCTGCACGTCCTGTGCGAGAAGCCGCTCACCGTCGATTCCACGACCGCTCGCAACATGTTCGCCGTCGCCGATGAGGTCGATCGCAAGCTGACGATGGCCACGAAATTTCGATTTGCCGAAGACGTCGTCCGCGCGAAGTCGCTGATTAGCTCCGGCATCCTCGGCGAAGTCATTCTCTTCGAGAACACGTTCACGGCTCGCGTGGATATGTCGAGCCGCTGGAACTCAAACCCGGCCATCAGCGGCGGCGGAGTGCTCATCGACAACGGCACGCACTCGGTGGACATCGTCCGCTATCTGCTCGGCCCGATCGTCGAGCTGCAAGTCATCGAGAGCCGCCGAGTCCAGCAACTTCCCGTCGAAGACACCGTCCGCATGTTCGTCAACACGCAGAACGGAGTTCACGGCAGTATCGACCTCTCCTGGAGCATCAACAAAGAGCAACCCAACTACATCAGCGTCTACGGCTCGCAAGGGACGGTGCATGTCGGTTGGAAAGAGTCGCGCTATCGCCGCTCACAAGACGATGCCTGGATCGTCTTCGGCCAGGGCTACAACAAGGTCCAAGCCTTCAAAGGCCAGATCGAAAACTTCGCCCGTGCCGTCAAAGGCCAAGACAAGCTGCTGGTCACGCCGGAAGACGCGATCGCCTCGGTCGAGGTTATTGAGGCCGCGTATCGAGCACTCAATCACACGAAATGGGAGCCAGTCTCCCTGGAGTGCTGCGGCTCGACGCAGCCCTCGATCAAGAACGAGCGACTTCCAGTCGCGCAGAAAGCATTGACGGTCTGAATTCAAGCGGCACAGCCGCATGTAACCCGAAGCGTCAGCGAGGGCGAACGCTTCACAAACCTTCGATTGCAAGTTCACTGTCACTTGAAGCGTCCGCCCTCGCTGACGCTTCGGGTTACTTTGCCGGTCTCCGAGGAAACACCATGCCCGCACGCATTCATCCGACCGCACTCATCGAACGGGACGTCGTCATCGGCGACGGCTCGGCCATTTGGGATAACGTCCACATCCGCTTTGGAGCGAAGCTCGGCGACGAGTGCATCGTCGGCGAGAAGAGCTACATCGCTTACAAGGTGCAGATCGGACACCGCGTGAAGATCAACGCGATGGTCTACATCTGCAACGCCGTGACGATCGAGGACGGAGTCATGATCTCCGCCGGCACGATCTTCACGAACGACCGCTTCCCGCGAGCCACAACTCCCGATCTGAAGCAGCTTCGATCCTCTGATCCCGATGAGCACACGCTGCCGACGCTCGTCCGTGAAGGGGCCACGATCGGAGCGGGTGCCGTGATCGGCAACGATTTGACGATCGGCCGCTTCGCGATGATCGGCATGGGTTCGCTGGTGACGAAGTCGGTGCCGGACTTTCATCTGGTGCTGGGCAACCCGGCTCGCTCGGTTGGCTGCATCTGTCGCTGCGGACAACTGCTGACTCGCTGGAAGCCGGGCGAGCTGGTCGATCTTCCCGAAGTCGCCTGCCAAGCCTGCGGTCTTGAATACTGCGTGCTCGGTGGCGAGGTGAGCGAGCTTTCGGAAAACGGTATCACGGCTGTCGGCGATCGGCTGTCGGCTGTCGGCCGAACGTCGATCACATCTGCCGGCCGAACGCCGATGGCCGAATGCCGATAGCCGTTATCCCCTTTTTTCAAAAGCACCACATGTCCAATCAACTCAACACAGCCATCGTCGGCGGCGGCATCCTCGGCATGACGCTCGCGCTTCGGCTGGCTCAAGCCGGTCAGCGAGTCACGCTGTTCGAGGCCGGCCCGCATGTCGGCGGCTTGGCCGATGCCTGGCAGCTTGGCGATGTCACTTGGGATCGGCATTACCACGTCACGCTGCTGTCGGACATTCATTGGCGACGAGTGCTCGCGGAACTGCATCTCGAACAAGACATGCAATGGGTCGAGACTAAAACGGGCTTCTTCACCGACGGCCAATTGACGTCGATGTCGAACACGTTGGAGTTCTTGCGTTTTCCGCCGCTGGGATTGCTCGACAAGCTGCGGCTGGGCGGGACGATCTTTTATGCCTCGAAGCTGCGCGACGGCAAACGACTGGAATCGATCCCGGTCGCTTCGTGGCTGCGCAAGCTGTCGGGCAAGCGCGCCTTCGAGAAGATCTGGCTGCCGCTGCTGCGAGCCAAGTTGGGTGAGAATTATCAGCACACGTCGGCCGCGTTCATCTGGGCCACGATCGCGCGGATGTATGCCGCTCGGCGCACCGGCCTGAAGAAAGAGATGTTCGGCTATCTGCCAGGTGGCTATGCCCGCATCCTCGAACATTTCGAGACACTGCTGCACGCGGCCGGCGTCGATGTACGAGTGAATCACGCGCTGGAGCGAGTCGAGTCATGTAACCCGAAGCGTGAGCGAGGGAGAGCGCTCCAAGACGCTGCGTCATCGGAGCCTTTTGAAGCATCCGCCCTCGCTCACGCTTCGGGTTACATGACTGATGGCGTCCAACTCGCATTCCGTGACCGTCCCGCCGAAACCTTCGATCGCGTCGTGCTGACGACTCCCGCACCGATCATCTCACGAGTCTGTCCGCAGTTGTCCAACGATGAGCATCGCCGATTGAACGGGCTGAAGTATCAGGGCATCGTGTGTGCCTCGTTGCTGCTGAAGAAACCGCTGGCGAAGTACTACGTCACCAACATCACCGACTCTTGGGTGCCGTTCACCGCGGTGATCGAGATGACCACGCTGGTCGATCCCGCCGAGTTCGGTGGTCGCTCGCTGGTCTATCTGCCGAAGTATGTCGCTCCCGATGACCCGCTGTTCGAGGTCTCGGACGACGAACTGCGAACGTCGTTTATCGCCGCGTTGAAGAGGATGTATCCCGACTTCTCCGAGTCCGACGTCGAAGCGTTCCGCGTCTCGCGAGTGCGGCATGTCGTGTCGCTCTCGACGCTGAATTACTCGGACAACTTGCCGCCGATGAAGACCTCGTTGCCGGGCGTGTTCGCGATCAATTCGGCACACATCGTCAACGGGACATTGAACGTGAATGAAACCGTGAAGCTGGCGGAGGACGCGGTTCGCGACCTGCTGCTGCCGAACACGGGGTCGGGTGTGCGAATTTCAGATTTCGCCGCCAACGACTTTCCTATTCTCCAAACGGTCGGCGGCGAAATCTGAAATTCGCACACCCGACCCCTCATCAACATTATGACCAAGCCCATCGCCAGCCTATCGCTCGACCTCGACAACAAGTGGTCGTACATGAAAACCCACGGGGACGCCGGATGGGACTCGTTTCCGAGTTACCTCGACATCGTCGTCCCGCGCTTCTTGGAGTTCCTCGCTCAGCGAGACATCAAGATCACGGTGTTCGTCGTCGGACAGGACGCGGCGCTGGAGAAGAATCACGAAGCATTGGCCTCGATCCGCGCGGCGGGACACGAGATCGGCAATCACTCGTTTCATCACGAGCCGTGGCTGCATCTCTACTCGCGCGAACAAATCAACGACGAGCTGGCTCGCGCGGAAGAGCACATCGAGCGAGTGACGGGCGAGTTGCCGGTCGGTTTTCGAGGACCGGGATTCAGTCTGTCGGCAGACGTGCTGCGAGTGCTGGTGGATCGCGGTTACCAATACGACTGCTCGACGTTCCCGACGTTCTTGGGGCCGCTGGCTCGATTGTATTACTTCCTGACGGCTCGGCTGGATGAGCAGCAGAAGAAGGAACGAAAAAAACTGTTCGGGACGATGGGCGAGGGCTTTCGTCCCTTGCGACCGTATGCGTGGGATTTGAGCGGCGACGAGCCACGCCGTAGCCACGTTCGCCAGAACGTGGGTCTTGCGACGGATCGCCCACGCTCTGGCGAGCGTGGCTACGGCGAATGCGGCTACGGAAACCACCTGCTCGAAATCCCGGTCACGACGATGCCGTGGTTCAAGGTGCCGATGCACGTCAGCTATCTGTTGTATCTCGATCAGTTCTCGCGACCGCTGGCGATGACCTATTGGCGAATGGCGTTGACGCTCTGCCGAATGAGCGGTGTGGCTCCGTCGCTGTTGTTGCATCCGTTGGACTTTCTCGGCCGCGATGATGACCGCGATCTCGACTTCTTCCCGGCCATGCGATCACCGAGCGCTCGCAAGGTCGAGTTGGTCGGCAAGGTGATTGACGAGATGTCTCGGCATTACCAGATCGTCCCGATGCGCGAGCACGCGGCGGCGATCGTGGGACAGAAGGCTGAAGTGCGGTCCTACTCCGAAGGAGTTGCGTCTCACCGCCCAGGGGCGCGAGCTACCCTGGGTCAGGAATTGGAACCAACCAAATACCCCGAAGGGGTTTCGTCATCCGCGTGAACGCCGCAACCCCTTCGGACAACGCCGTTAAGCATTTTCTTCGAGCACCGCGCAAAGCCTTGCGGCGATGTCGTTTCAGAGTGACCGGTCTTTAACCCGGAGGGTTTGCAGCAATTAGCCGGTGGTTGAGCGCAGCGATACCACCGGAATGCCGAAGGAA
>JBJXEX010000176.1:0-8733 GCA_046156195.1 Planctomycetaceae bacterium
GGCTTTTTCTTGATCGTTGCTCTGGCCAGTCTGGGACATCGGAGTCATGCCTTAGAAAATCCACCGTCGATTGGTCTCACACTCTCGATCGCCGGGGAAACCAGCCACTACAAAGCCAGAAGAACCAAAAGCGAAGCTCGATGAAGAAGATGTCGTACAGTCGGTCCTGCGGAGTTTCTTCACGCGGCAAGCGAAAGGAACGATTGCCCCGCGCGATCGCGACCACTTGTGGGCCTTGCTGGCGATGATCACCGCCCGCAAGTGTGCTCGCCAGCGGAGGCACTTCGAGGCGGGTCGCCGGGATGTGCGGCTGGAAATCCCGCTGGCGAAACCGGGCGACTCAGACTTGTTGAGTTCCTGGGCTTCGATCCTGGCGCATGAGCCATCCGCGGAAGAAGCGGCCATTCTGGAAGAGGAAGTCGAACAGCTCCTGAACCATTTCGGGCAGTCGCATCGCGTGATCGCGCAGCAGTTGCTGGAAGGTTCGGACGTCGCCGAAATCAAATCCCGGCTCAGTTGTTCGGAACGCACGATCTACCGGGTGTTGCAGCGGCTCCGCGAGTATCTCGAATTGCAGAGTTAGCCGGGATCATTCCGTGGCTTGGTGTGATTCCTCATTCGCGCTCCATTTCATTCGCGCGGCCAATTGTCCGCGCGAATGAAATGGAGCGCGAATGAGCCAGAGACGGACTTGAATCACATACGGTCATTGCCCCTTCTCGATCAGACCGTTAGAGGCTAGCGGCCAACTGGTCGAAGGACACCCAGACTTGGTCGAGGGCGAGCGGTGACGAGTTGGTCCCGTTCGCCTTCACTGTCCCCCCGGTTGAACTGGTTGCCGATGGCCCATTGAGCAGGGACGACGAAGCGTTCGATGTCGCGCTGACGGGCTGGCTGGTGCCGTTGGCGGCCAGACTCGTGAGCGTGGGACTCGCGGTGCTGCTTGGCAGACTCTTGCCGTTGAGTACCGCGGTTTGAGGCGCGGCGATCACTGGCAAGGCTTGCGAAACCGGCGTTGCCGTCGAGCTGTCTTGGATCGTGCCACGAGCGGTGTCGCGATCCAAGTCGGCGTTGGTGGGCTGGCTCAATCGCAACAGGAAGAACTCGTCCGATTCTTGAATCTTGTCTTTGCGGACGGTCACGGAAATCGTGCGGCTGGTCTGGCCCGGAGCGAACGTGAGTGTCCCCGATGCCTTCGTGTAGTCACTGCCAGCGACGGCGTCGCCGTTGGCCGTGGCGTACTTCACGGTCACGCGCTTGTCGCTGGGTTGCGACAACTGGACAGTGAACGTGGCCGTCACGTTTTGCGATTGGCTCTCGCGGATCGTGACGTCCGAGACGCTCACCTTCGGGGCCGCCACTTCGATGGTGCCAAACATCTGGTTGGCCATGCTGATCCCGGAATCCAGAAGAATTACTGTCGAGGCGTTTCGTGTGGGGCTGGGCAGGCCGCGGAGATCCCAGCCCATGTCGACGAGGATGCCTTTTTCCATGCGGCTGGGTTCGTGAACGACACCGCTGTAGAACGGGCTGAGCAACTCGGCGGGATGCGTGCCTTCATCCAGGTGCGACGTGCTGGAACCCGATTGGAACGGATTCGGCGCGTGGATTTCCGGACGCTGTCCGCCGTTGCCCGCGATTCCTTGAGCTCCCTGCCAGAACAGATCGCTGCCGACTAACGCGGCTTGTCGCTGTGCGGTCGTCAGGTTGGTCAAGTCGGTGCCGTTGCCGAGTTCCAACTGGCGATCCCAGATGCCTGGCCGCGACTGGAATTCAAAGGTGCCGTTGGGATTGACCAACGACAGGAAGTTCAAGCCGTGCCCGACTTCGTGCATCGCCACGGTGACGAAGTCGATGTCCGATCCCGCGTTTCGATCCAGGCCGTAATACCAGTCACGGCCGCCGAGCACGGTTTGGTTATCAACATCGCCGTTGAAGAAGGCCACGATCTCCGGTTCTCCAGGAGCCAAGTCTCTCTGAGCAACATGATTGGCCAGAGCGTCCCCGTACCAAGTGCTGGCGATCGCTCCCGAAAAGTCTCGACGAATGCTCGTCGGGCCGGCCGAGGCGAGCGTCGCCCCGTTCGCCGAACCCCCCAGTGAGTCCATTCGGACCTCGATCGTGATGACCTCACCGGCATACGAAGCAGTCAGCAGCGCGGACCACTGCGTGAGAGCGAACTCCAGCGCTCGCCGACGAGCGGCACCCAAAGTCGGATCGTTGAAGCCTTCGCCAGCTCCGTCGGCGTACTGCACGGCGAATTGAATGTTCTGAACCGGCGGCTCATCGTTGTCGCGATTCGTCACCTGCACGTCGTCCGCGTTCAGACCGCGATACCGCGTGTCGTTGCTGGTCGCCGCTCCGGTGACGATCGAGTAATTGATATCGCCATCATCGAGGTTGTCGTCCACTCCGCGCACGGTCACGGTCTGCGGCTGACTCCAGTTGTTCGGTGTGAAGGTCAGTTGCGAAACAGAGGCGGTCCCTTCGGTCGCGTCGGAAGTCGAAATGGGAATCACGACGTTGGCGGTGGGAGCGGCGGTCAGTACCACGGAGAAGGCTGCCGTGCCGCCCGCTTCGGTCGTTTGCAGGCCGCTGGTCGGAGTCACTGTGATGTTCCCAGGTGGCGGCGGCGGGGGAGGAGGCGGCGGGGTATCATCGTTGTCGAGATTCGTCACTTGCACGTCGGCCGCATTCAGACCTTGATACCGCGCATCACTGCTGGTCGCCGCTCCGGTGATGATCGAGTAACCGATGTTGCCGTCATCAAGAGTGTCATCGACTCCGCGCACGGTCACCGTTTGGGCCTGACTCCAATTGCTGGGCGTGAAGGTCAACTGCGAGACCGAAGCGGTCCCCTCAGTCGCATCCGAGGTGGAAATTGGGATCACCACGTTGCTGTTGGGTGCCGCCGTGAGCCTCACGGAAAACGTGGCCGTGCCGCCGGCTTCGGTCGTTTGCAGGCCGCTCGTCGGAGTCACGTTGATCCCGCCGGGCTGCGGCGGTGGCTGAACCTCTTCGTTGTCGCGATTGTTCACTTCGACGTCGGCCGCGTTTCGTCCCTGGTATCGCGCGTCTCCGCTGCTCGCGGCTCCGGTCACGATCGAGTAGCCCACGTTGCCATCCAGGATGTTGTCGTCCACTCCGCGTACCGTCACCGTCTGGGGCTGATTCCAATTGCCCGTCGTGAAGGTCAGTTGCGAGACCGAGACCGTCCCTTCGCTGGTGTCGGAAGTCGAAATGGGAATCACAACATTGGCGGTCGGGGCGGCCGTCAGCACCACGGTGAAGCTCGCGGTCCCGCCCGCTTCGGTCGTCTGCAAGCCGCTGGTCGGAGAGACGTTGATCCCGACCGTTTCACCTCGTTCCCATTGTCCAACAACGTACTGGTCGCCACGGAAGCCGTAATCGAACTGCAATTCGTGACTCGAATCGCGATCAAGGTCGAGAAACCACCGAGACAGTCCGTTCGCCCCGGCAGGTTCGCGGACCACTCCCGCGTTGTCGCGACCATCGCCGTCCCAATCCCCCACCACCGGCTTGTCAGTCGGGAAGCCAAAATCAAACGTGACAATGCCGTTCTGATTGATGTACCAGCGATTCAATCCTTGCGGCGTTGGCAGCCGGGAAACCAGACCGGGTGTGTCTCGGCCGTCTCCGTCCCAATCTCCCACCACCGGCCGGTCGTTGATGAAACCCCAGCGGTCGAACGAGTCGCGTAACAGCTCGGTGCTGGACGCTTGCGGCAGACTGCCGGCATGGATCGACCAGAACAACAACGGATCGCTGTAATGCTGGCCGTTGACGGGATCGACGCTGACGGCCCGGATCGCCGCCGGATCGTCTCGGCCGTCGCCGTTGAAATCCCCCACGATGGGGATGTCGCCGTGATTCCCGAAGAAGAAGTTGTATTCGTCGGTCGGGTCCGTGTCGGTGTTGACGAACCACCACAGCTTCCCGTTGGGATGAGCACGCACCACGATCTGCTGATCGAAGCCCAGCCCCAACAAGTCTCCGGCCAACGCCTGGTCCGGACGTCCGTTGTTCGCGTTGGTGCCGTTGCCGAAGCCATACTCGAAACTGATCTCCGAAAAGACGTCGCCGTCCGTGTTGAGATGCCAATCCAAGAGCTGCGGATTCCCAAACCCGTCCGCGCGAGCCACGCCAAAATTCGCGACTGGAGCCACCGGCGAAGCACTCATCACCCGCCGCTCTTCGAGCACCTCCGCCGACCGTGCCGACCGTGCCTTGGCAATCCGCCGCCGAGCCGCTCGCTCGACCGAACGAATGCCGCGAGACGAGAGACGAGCCACCAGATTCTGAAGCGAAAACATTCTCATGGGACGAACCTCCGGGGTGGTGCGGTTCAGCCTTCCGACCGCGGGAACAACGGAGTCCCCCGCGAACGATCGAAGTGCTCGAATCCAGCACCAAGTGACGGAGGAGCCCTGCGTGACCCGATGAGCCATCCTGTTCCGCGTGGCTTCGCAATGCGTCGCCGGCAGGCCGCCATCCGTTGAACAGGAACTGCCGATCGAACAGCGTTCTCTGCCACGGATTCCATAAAAAAGCCTGGCGGTCAGGCCGGGCATTCCATTCGACAGTCTTGCTTTTGCCCTCAACGGCTTCGTGCCATTCGTATCGAATCCCCGACTGTTTGGCCGAAGGACAACACTCAAAGCCCTGCTGGACGCGTTGCTGAGTGGCTCAACGGACTACGCCGCACTGCGACCCGACCATTGGGCCACCGCCAACCCCGCCGCGATCCGCGCATATCGCCGCGAAGAATGCCAAGACCGCTACACCCGAAAAACCGCACGCCGCGCCAAACGAAGAATCGCAACGACCGGAGTTCCCTAGAGCATGGCTCTGGTGGGCGCTCACCCGCGCTGGTTCGATCGCGGAGAGTCTCGCACTGGATTTGTCCCCGATCGCAACCGAGTTCAGCCATCCGATTGCTCCCAGCAACCGGATGGCTGCCCCACGTCATTGAACTTTACGTCTGTCTGGTGTGATCTTAAACCCGATCAAGCCCGTCTGTGTGAGTGACTCAAACAGGCCGGGAAATGTTCCGCCGTGATGGCTGACCTCATCGTTCTTGACCACGGTTTCAGCATCCACGACAGCTCCGACAACCTGTCGGACAGCATTACGGAAGGCATCCTTCAAGGCTTCGGCAGGAGTCCCACCGGCACCCTCAGCCACGACCTCAAACAAATCGGCTGCCGCGGCCGAAGCCTTCGATCCCTCTTGCGCCGATGCGGTGATGGTTGCCGAAACACACGCGATCGCGATCAACGAACAAGCACAACGAACGTCGTCGCCAGTTGTTGCTTGTCTCGGCCGTAGTCCAGCGTGACCCGCGTATTCAAACCGATCAGCGTGAGGCGAGCGGCTTCGGCGTCGTGTTGAGTTTGCACAAGGCGAGTGGTGAGCACATGCTCGCACGCCCCCAACCGATTGCCGGTCAGCCCCTCGAACGCTTCGACGCGCAGCGCCGATTTGTCCGCACGAGAGCGATCCTGTTGCCGACTGATCGCGACCAAGAACGGTAGCCGCGCATTGTCCAGCCGCAAGAACGTCCGCTGGGGCAGAACGCGCAGCCACAGCTTTTCCCCCAGCGGTCCCACCGCGCGGTCGAGCGGTTGCGGCTGGCTCGGCCGAGCAAACGCGTGTAGATCGCCCAGCACTTCGGACTTCGGAACCAGCGTGTCGGCGACGAAGTAACTCAACGGCATCCGGCTGGAGTTATCGAGTTGCCGTTGCAGGTTGACGTAATACCGATCGCGATCGGAGAAGGCTCGCAACGTGTTCGTTCCGCGGACGTCGGATTCGGGCAGCATGACATCCAGCTTGACCAGCGAGTTGTGGACATCGAACACGCGCACTCGGCCAGAGCGGAGCACCAGCAGCAATTCGCCATCCGGCAGGACATACGGCTGGAAGTTGGCCGCACCCGGCACCAGTGGCTCGTCCAATTCGTTGCGATCGGTCAGCGAATCCCAAATTCGCAGACGAGGCCCGTTGTTCGCATCCGTGATGTGAAACAGCTTGCGACCGAACGCTCGTCGAGATTGATGCTGATCGACCGGCAGCCTCCCGCGACGGAGTTCCCGGCCGGTCGCGGTCTCGTAAACCGTGAACGACGATTGATCGGAGGCAAAGACGACGAGCGCCTCGTGATCGCCAAACAGTCCGGTGTCGGTCTCCGCGAGCAATCCCGATTGCGGTTCCAATTCGCGCCGCCACGCGATGCGGCCGGTGGCTGGATCGGCCACGGCCAAATGCTGCCGCGATTGAAACACGCAATAGCCCGGCCCGACCGGCCCGACGCGCAGAAACTCCTGAGTCGCGTGCGACGGAGCAAACGGCGTCTCCCAAGCCGGCTCGTCTTGATCACGGCCCAGCAGCGAAAGCCCCATCATGCGGCCCTGACCACCGACTGGAAAAAAGTGATTCACCGACTTGGGTGATCCCAGTTGAATGGCGGTCGGATAGAAGCGGTCCAATTCGGGGAGTTGTCCCATCACGACGCCGGAGTCTCGATCGACGACTCGCCAGCCGACGTCGGCCAACGGTTTGAACAGTGGCGGTGTTTGGAATAAATGCACTCCCACCCCCGCGCGGTCCAACGCGCGATTGCGCGGTTCACCGCTCCCGAAGGCTTCCATCAACCGTAACTCGCCGCTCCGACTGCGGTCCTCTGAGATCACCACGCGGCGCACGTTCCAATCCGGCCGCTTCCGTCGAGCAAACGCGGCCCACGTCATCGAGTCGCGATCAAACACCGCGACAAACTCGCGACCAGTCAAGCGTTTCGCGCGCACGTCTGGCGAGCCGGAGGGCGTTAGCCCCCGGACCGGCCGCTCAATAATCGTCCGGGGGCTGACGCCACCCGGCTCGGCGGTTTCGATGTCGCCGAACCGGTCTTCCAACTCGCCCAGCAGGTTCGCGGCCAGCGAATAAAATCCAACGTGTTCCCACAGCCGCAACAGTCGGACGGTCGCGGCGGCGGCGACCGACGGATCGGAAGAAAGCCGATCTCGCACCAACAGCAGTTCCGCTTCGGGGAATTCGCTCCGGTCGATCAGCAACTCCGCCAGCCGGAATCGAACACCGGTTGCTTGCGGCCAATCGTCACACAGCCGAGCGAACTGCCGCAGCGCGTTGAGGTCAGACGTTGTTTGCAGCCGATCGCGCTCCTGTCCGAGCACCTCGTCCACCGCCTCCGCTTCGGCCGGAGACGATACGACGCGCGCTCGCACCTGACGCAGATAGCCGCGCGCCCATGTCTCCAGAGACACGACATGCTGACCGTGCTCGTCCAATTCCAATTCATGGTCCAGCGACAGCGCGGCCAAGTCGCGAGCCGCTCGCACCGTCCGCACCGGGTCGCGCGGCAGCGAGACTTCACACACTCGCCGCAGCAAGCGCGCTTTCTCGGCCGTGGTGTCCGCTAGTTTTTCCAGTTGAGGCAGCAGTTCGCCCGCTTGATCGGGATCGCGGTTCAGCTCCAGATATAAGGACTCGCGCAGTTGCCGTTCGGCCTGTCGTCTCAGCTCTTTCGGCAGCGGTTCCTGCAACATGCTTCGCAGCTCCGCGACCGGTGAGCCTTCCGAACCCAGCAGCATCGCGAGTTCCGATTCGAGCAGCCGCCGCTCCACCGACTCCGGCTGAGTCCGCAGCTCGGCCAACTTTGACCGAGCCTGCGGATAGACGGCCAAATGACTGAGGCCCAGTGAGACGATCACGTCATCGCACGCAATCAAGTTGCCCGGCCACGGCGCGAGTTCTTGATCGTCAATCTCGTCATCGCCGTCTTTGTGCGGGCGTCGCCGGATCGTTGTCGGATCGAAGGTCCGAGTTACCGTGAAGCCACGATCCCGGCCACTCGCCAGTTCGAGGCTCGCCACTCGCCCCGACTTCAGCGGCACGAGGAAGTCCTCGCCGACTCGTACGCCTCGGCCAGTCACCGGTCCGACCACATGCGACCACAGCGGTTCGATCGGTTCGATCGTGAGCGTCCCATCCGCCGGCATCGCGATCGTCCGGACCTCACGCTCGCCGACCAACACAATGCGATCCTCCGTCACCGCGCCGATGTAAACCGCGTCTCCACGAGGGACACGAAACTTCAGTTTCCCCGTCGTCGTTTCCAAGCAATGCAGCTCGTCCGAAAAGCGGTTCAGCAGCAAGACGCGGTCGCGATGAATCATCGGCCAGGTCGGCGTCCCCTCCCAACCGAGCGGCTCCCGGAAGAATTCGCGCTGCGCGATCGCGTCCGCCTTGCGAGTGCTGTAAATCCAACGCTGCCGACCGGTAACCAAGTCCACGCCGACGATCAGCCCCACATCAGTCGGGCAGATCAACAACCCGTCGGCGACCGTCGGCGAGCCGACCGGATTCCGACGGCCCTGTTGCTGCATTCGGAAAAACGGTTCATCGACCAGCACTAAACCCTGACTCCACAGCGGCTCGCCGTTCGAGCCGTCGATCGCGATCAAGCAGATTTGGTTGTTCTTCTCCGCCGCAAATTCATCGAGCGAGAACATCTCTGCCATGACATATAAGCTGTCATCGACAACCACCGGCGGTCCCAAAAACTGCACCGCACAACCGCGATGCCCCAGCTTGCTCGCGACGGCCAAGCCATCCAGGGTCCACACCGGCCGCGCGATTCGCGTCGCCGAAGAAGCGGGGTCAGGCACTTCGGAATTCGGAATTGGCCGAGCG
>JBJXEX010000192.1:0-36205 GCA_046156195.1 Planctomycetaceae bacterium
TCAGCGAGGGCGGATCCTCCCTCGCTGACGCTTCGGGTTACATTGTCGGCGAGGCTCAGAAATGCGCGCAAGCCGGCAAGAAATCGCGAACTAGTAGTACGATCGTGCCAAACGTCTCAGTCATGACCGCGTGAGGTCTAATTCAACGGGCAGTTGGTCTCCTTTGCTTCCGAGGCTATAAGAATTTGAGCCGCGCGAAGTCTTCAAACGATTGCCGAGCCGCTCGGTGCGCGATGCTGGATGTTGTCCGCGATGCGGGAATAGACTCTGGCCACGTCAGGATTGTGCCCTGTGTCAGCGTTGTCGGAGGCGATCATGCGGAAGAGTTACAGGTGGCTCACGTCGTTGGGGATGTTGCTGCTGTGCGGATCGGTGAGCGACTTGTGGGGGGCGGAGCGAACTCCCTGGACGACCTCGAAAGTGGTCGGCTCGCCGGAGCCGCCGGACCCCTATCGGTTGGAGTTGGCGTACCCCAAACTGAAATTATTTGAACCGTTGTCGGCCGGGGTGATCCCCGGATCGAAGCGGCTGCTGGTCGCCGAACGGCCGGGGAAAATTTGGACGTTCGATGCTTCCGCGAAGGAACCACAGCCACAACTCGTGGTCGATCTCAAGCGGACGGTGTACGGCATCGTGGCTCATCCGCAGTTTGAGAAGAATGGATTCCTCTACGTCACGAGCGTCGCCGATTCGGCCAATCCGTCGCCGAAAGGGAGCCGATTGTCTCGGCTGACGGTCGCTCGCGGTGAGACGCTCTTGGCCGATGAGAAATCGGAGACGACGCTGCTCGAATGGCCCTCCGGCGGACACAACGGCGGGTGCGTGAGATTTGGATTGGACGGGATGCTGTACCTCGTGACGGGCGACGGCAGCGGCATCGCGGATGGATTGCAGACCGGGCAGGATGTCAGCGATTTGCTCGGCGCGATCTTGCGATTGGACGTCGATCATCCCGTCAGTGGCAAAACTTACGGTATCCCCAAGGACAATCCGTTTGTTGGCGATTCAAAGGCCGCGCCGGAGATTTGGTCGTTCGGGCATCGCCAAGTTTGGAAATTTTCCTTCGACGCACCGACAGGCCAGATGTGGGGCGGTGAGGTCGGGCAAGACTTGTGGGAGATGGTCTACCTCATTCAGCGCGGCGGTAACTACGGCTGGAGCGTTCGCGAAGGAGCGCACCCGTTTCGCCCCGAACGACCGAAGGGGCCGGGCGAGTTTCAACAACCGATCGTCGAGCACTCGCACACCGATTTTCGTTCGATCACCGGCGGCTGGGTCTATCGCGGCAAGCGGCTCCCGGAACTGGTCGGAGCCTACATCTACGGCGATTACGACACCGGCAAAGTCTGGATGCTCCGCTACGACGCGAAGTCGAAAAAAGTCACCGAGCATCGTGAGCTATGTGACACGCAAGTCCGCATCGTCGAGATCATTCAAGACACCGACGGCGAAATCTTGTTTGTCGATTTCGCGGGAGGCGGACTGCATCAGCTCGTCCCGGTGCCGCCGAGCACTCAGCCGCGAGTACCGTTTCCGAGCAAGCTCAGCGAGACCGGTTTGTTCGCGAGCGTCAAAGATCACAAGCCGGCGGCCGGAGTCATTCCGTATGACGTGATCGCTCCACTGTGGTCCGACGGCGCGAGTAAAGATCGCTTCATGGCCGTTCCCGGCGACAGCAAGATTGAGTTCGACTCGGTCATCTATCCGTTTCCCGCTCCGGGGACATTGCCCGGATGGAGATTCCCCGATGGCACGGTCTTCGTGAAGACATTCTCGCTGGAGACCGAACTCGGAAACCCCAAGAGCAAGCGACGGCTGGAGACTCGGCTGCTGCATTACATCAAGATGCCCGGCAATGACGACGAATACGGTGCTCAAGTCTGGAACGGCTACACCTACATTTGGAACGACGAGCAAACCGACGCCGAGCTGCTCGACGCGAAGGGCTTGGACCGCGTCTTCAAGATCAAAGACAAGTCCGCTCCGAACGGCATTCGCGAGCAGAAGTGGCACTTCCCCAGTCGAGCCGAATGCACGCTCTGTCACACAATGGCCGCGAAGTATGTGCTGGGAGCCTCGACGTCTCAGATGAATCGCGACTTCGATTACGGCGACGGCCAGTTGCGGAATCAGTTGAAGCATCTGAATGAACTCGGCTACTTCACGAAGCCGCTCCCCGCGAAGCCAGAGGTTGCGCATCCGCCGCTCGCGGACTATCACGATGAGCGGCAATCTCTCGACGCCCGCGCGAGATCGTATCTGCACGCGAACTGCTCGCATTGTCACCGTAAGTGGGGCGGCGGAAACGCCGAGTTCATTTTGCTCGCGTCATTGCCACTCGCCGAAACCGGGACGATCGGCGTGCGACCGGGACAAGGTTTGTTCGACTTGTCCGATCCGAAAGTGCTCGTCCCCGGCGATCCCGCGCGGTCGATGATTCTGCATCGCATGAAGAAGACTGGCCTCGGCCGGATGCCGCATGTGGCGTCGAACATCGTCGATCAAGAAGCGGTCGAATTGATCGAACGCTGGATTCGCGCGCTCCCCAAGGAAAACTAACCCTCGCTCACGCTCTTTGAAGTTGCGTGATTTGAACTCGGCACCGCATCGTTGTGTCAGTTTCTCAGGCTGTCTTCATTCCTCTGACCAGATTCCTTTGATTCCAGCAGTTAACCTGTGTCCGAGGATTCCAATCAAAGGAATCCGGTCAAACGAGATCAAAAAAAACTAGGAGACTTCATGTTCGACCTCCCCGCGATTCAACAGGCTTTGCAGCGATTCGGTTTCGATGGTTGGCTGCTTTACGACTTTCGTGGCAGCAACGTGCTGGCTCGGCGAGTGCTCGGCATGGGCGAGATGCCGATGATGTCGCGACGATTTTTCTACTGCGTGCCGGCGCGCGGTGAGCCGCTGCGTTTGGTGCATCGGATTGAATCGGGAGCTCTCGATCATCTGCCGGGATCAAAGTCGGTCTATCTCAAGTGGCAAGAACTCGAAGCGGGCATCGCTCACTTGCTCGGCGGGATGAAGCGGGTCGCGATGGAGTACTCGCCTCGCAACGGCAATCCCTATGTCTCGCGTGCCGATGCAGGGACGGTGGAGTTGGTGAAGTCGCTGGGAATCGAAGTCGGCTCGTCGGGAGATTTGATTCAGCTCTTCGAGGCAGCTTGGGACGATGATCAAATCCGATCGCACTTCGAGGCGGAGAAAGTGACCGACAGCGCGTACGGCGTCGCGTGGAAATTCATCGCAGACGAAATCCGGTCGCGCGGTGAGACCAATGAAGTCGCGGTGCGAGACCTCATCATGGATCACTTCGCCCGACATGGCGTGACGACTTATCACCCACCGATCGTCGGTGTCGGCCCGAACTCTGGCGACCCGCATTACGAGACCGGCACCGGCGTGAACACGACGATCCGACGCGGCGACTTCGTGTTGGTCGACCTGTGGGGCAAGCTCGATCAACCGCGAGCGGTTTACAGCGATCTGACGCGCACCGGCTTTGTGGGCGAGTCCGTGCCGACTCGCATCGCCGAGGTGTTCGCGGTCGTCGCCGCGGCTCGCGATGCGGCCGTCGCCTGCGTGAAGTCCGCTTTCGCGGCAAAGCGACCGCTCCAAGGTTGGGAAGTCGATGACGCTTGCCGAGCCGTGATCGTCGCGGCGGGCTACGGCGACTTCTTTGTGCATCGCACCGGCCACAGCATCGGCCAAGAGGTTCACGGCAACGGAGCCAACATGGACAACCTCGAAACTCACGAGGAACGATTGGTCCTGCCGCGAACGTGCTTCTCGGTCGAGCCGGGCATCTATCTGCCAGAGTTCGGCGTCCGTTCGGAAATCAACGTCTTCGTTGATCCGCAGAGCCAAGTGCATGTCACCGGCGGAGCACTGCAAACCGAAGTCGTTCCGATTCTGGCTCGGTTCTGAGCGGTCGGCGACCTTCATCCATTTGCGGAAGTGCCGGCGAGCCACAGGTTATCCATTTTGTGCATATTCTCTATTTTAACACTTCTCGACTGAGATTTGTTTCGGTACTTTGCTCGACATCGTCGCGCACTTGGCCGCTGGGGCTGGCTGGTCCAGGTGACGCAACTCTCCACACAGATTCAGCCACCGAGTGTCCCGTCTCACCCGTCGAAAGGAAAGCAACATGAAGAAGCTTTTGTGGGCCAGTCTCGCGGTCTTTGGATTTCTGACCGCCCCAAACAGTCCGGCGTTCGCCGACCACTCCTGCCAGCCAGCTTGTCAGCCAGCCTGTCCGGCTCCGGCGACCTGCATGGTCGAGCGAACTGTGCTCGTGCCGCAGAAGACGATGGAAACTCGCAAGATTTGGGTCGTCGAGTGCCATCCCGAAACTCAGACTCGCAAGGTCCGCGTTTGCAAGATGGTTGAAGAGACGAAAGAAGTCTCCTACGAGTACTGCGAATGGAAGTCCGAGACGCATACTCGGCAAGAGACGTATCAGGTTTCGGTGCCGGAATGGAAAGACGTGACCACCGAACACACGGTGATGGTCCCGCACACCGAGAAGCGTCAAGGCGTTCGCCAGGTCGCCAAGTGCGTCCCGTCGACCGAGAAGCGAACCGTCTGCGAGCACACCGGTCACTGGGAAGACCGGCAAGTTCAAGTGCAAACATTCGTGCGCGGCTGCGACGCCTGCGGCCATCCGACCTGCTGCCCGCAAACGACGACCTGCACTCAAAAAGTGTGGGTGCCGGAAGTCGTCCAGAAGGAGATCGAGGTCACGGTCCACAAGGTTGTCTGTGAAGATCAGCCGTTCGAGTACGACGTGACCGTCTGCAAACCGGAGACTCGGACCTGCACTCAAAAGGTTTGCGTTCCCAAGTGCGAAACCCATACACGCGACGTGCAATACACGGTCTGCGTTCCCGAGAAGAAGACCGGCACGCGCACGGTCGTCTGCTGCAAGCCGGTCTGGGAAGAAAAAGAAGTGCAATGCACCGTGTGGGTGTCTCACAAGGTCGAGAAAGAAATCCAAGTCTGTGTCTGCCACATGGTCGAGCAGAAGATTCAAGTCGCGGTTTGCTGCCCGACTCCCGTTTGCTGCCCGACTCCCGTTTGCTGCCCGGCTCCGACATGCTGCGTGGCTCCGGCGGCGAGCTGCTGTCAACCCGCTCCGGCCTGCTGCGGTGCGGGGCCAGCGTGCTGCAAATAATCTGAACGGCCGGACGATCCTGACGTAGCCGCGTTCGCCAGAACGCGGGTATCCCGCACCTTGGCGAGTGCGAGTGCGGCGACGCGGAAGTGAAATCGAAACAGCCCAGGCTCGTATCAGCGAGCCTGGGTTTTTTGTTGCTCGCTTGTGTGATCACTCTCGTTCGAACGTGTGATTCCACTGTTCTGTCCTGTTGCCGGAGACGGTGAACTTCTCGAGTCGATAGCTGCATCGGCCCAGCAGTTGGTCCGGCTTGTCGAAGTAACTTTCGAGCAGCAATTTGTCATCGGGCTTGATGGCGGACTTTGCCTCGCGGGTCTGGAAATGCGAGAGGGCCAGAATGCGATAGCTTCCAGCGGGCAACTCGACCGATTCAAAGTTGCCGGCGTCATCGACCGTCATCACATCGCCCCCCAAAACTCGCAGAGTGGCGGCGGCGACATTGCGATCAGGATCGGTCGAATTGTTGGCGTCGGTCGCGCGAAAACCCGCGATCGGCAACTTGGTACTGCCCCCCCGTTTCTCGGGCAGCAGCAAGACTCGCGCGCCGTGATCGGGACGCTCGCCTGAATCGGTTTGGAAGGTGATGCGGCCACGCACGGCAACCAGCTTGTGACTTTCCGCACCGGAGTCGGAGATGACCTCCGCCTTTCCGACGGCGGGCTTGCCGTTCGGACCATCAGCATTCTTAACGGGCGAGCGCCCCCAGCGGCCCGCGCCAAATCCCAAGAGAAATCCGATCAACGCGGCAATCACGATCCGACTGGTGGCCGCATGTATGAACCTGCGCTCCTCCGCGTTCCGGCCGAGTGGCTGTTCGACATCGACGATCGGTTGCTCGGCCGCCAGATCGCGCGGCGGCGACAAGCTGGCCAAGGCGGATAACTCTTGCATCGAAGCGACTGGTGACGGCTGACGCGGGTCATGCACCTCGATCGGTATCGGTTTCGCCGAGAACACAGGCTCGACACGAATTGGCACTGGTGCTGGGGGCGACGCGATCGGGGGTGCGGCGACTTCCGCAGGCGACTGAGGCTTGTCACTGATCTCGACGGGGCCCCCGCCGTCGGCTGCGACTCCAGGATCGCGTCCCAATGACGCCAGCTCTTCCAACGCGGTCGCGAGCTTTGAATCTTTGAGGTTCAGCTTCAATTCCGGCAGTGGCTGAATTTTTCCCTCGGGGTCGGGGACGCGAATCGTTCGGCCACACGTCGGGCAGTCCACCAGCATCCCCGACTTGGTGTGCGAGATCCCCAAGAATTGCCGACAGTGATCGCAACGAAATTTGATGGGCATGTGAGGCAGAAATCAGGATCAAGTGACGGAGATCGGGAATTGAACATCAACGGCCGGCATCGCATCAACTTGTCGAGGCTCACCGAGAGGCAACTCCACTCCCGGATCGGGTCATCCTCCCGCGGCTTTGACGGCATCGTTGATCATGCCAACGTACCACAGAAAGAAGCTGAAGATGAAGTAGACGATGAATGCGGCGACGGCTCCCCAGACGGCGAGACTGATCGCCACGGTGAGCGACTTCAGACTGCGGCGGGCTTGATCTTCAAATTGCGGGCTGAGCCGATGCAGCATCTCGGGCACGGTTCCCGAAGTCTCGGCGACCGAGACCATGTGCAGAAAGTCTTCCGGGAACAGTCCGCTCTGGGCGAGCATCGTCGATAAGTCTTCCCCCTCGCGAATGCCGGCACAGACCAGCGGAGTGGCATTCTGAAACGCGCCGTTGTTGGTTGCCTTCAGGCTGGCGGTCAGGCTGCGGACCATCGGCATCCCGGATTGCTGAGTCAAATAGTACGCCCACGAAAACCGCGCGATCGCGAACGACCGCAGGCACGTCCCCAACACCGGCACACGCAGGCACAGCGGGTCCATGATTTTTTGCACCAAGAACGATCGCACGGCGACTTGATATCCGGCCCAGATCAAAGCGGCTCCGCCGAACGTGCAGGTCAGCCAAATGACCGCCCCCTCGACGCCAGACAAGCCGAAGACCAACTGCTTGAGGTTGGGCCCGTTGGCGTTTCCTCCGATCATGCCAAAGATCACGATCATCAGCGCGATGATCAGCACGGCGGCCACAAACTGAAATGCTGGCCAGGCGATCGCGCCGACGAACTGACGCCGCAACTGCAAGTTGTTCTCATAGTGCTCGGCCAGATGCGTCAGGACTTCCGGGAGCGAGCCGGTCCCTTCGGACATCTCGATCATGTCGATCATCAATTCGGGGAAGACTCCGGTTTGCATCCGCATGGACGTCGAGATTTCGTTCCCGGCCGCGATTTGCAGGACAATCTCGGCGAGTGCCAATCGGACGCGGCTGTCGCCGGTCTTTGTGGAGGCCAGCTTGAACGATTGCCGCACATCGACACCGGACTCCAGCAACGTGCTGAGCGTGCGGCAGGTGTGAGCTAACGATTTGAGGGGCAAGGCGGACATGAGGTTGCAAGTCTGAAATGGAAGACCGGTCGTCACGCTCGCCAGAGCATGGGTTTGTGATTCGACGCCCCACGCTCTGGCGAGCGTGGCTACGAGAGTCATTGTTCAATGTTGGTTCTTGTTGGCCAGCAAACCGCCAGCGCGGCAATCAGACAGAGCGTGATGTCGAGCGTATTGATTCGCTCGGACCAGCGGTGCAGGTTCTGGAAGCGCGCATCTTGAACACCGCTGGGTGACGTGACGATCTCGTGAAGCGGCGTGTAAATCACGATGTAGTCCAGGACCATCAGAAGCAGAGCCAGGACGAGCGAGGTCACGATCACGGTCCAGCGAGCACGCTGTTCGGCTCGGCGGACGCCGATGAGGCTGGTCACAAAACCGGTGCCGACGAGTCCGAATCCAAATCCGTAGTACCACGGAAACCGGATCGCTGCCAGCGAGTTCTTTACGTCCGATCCAAAGGTCGGCGAGACTTGCTCGGTAATCGACGTGCAGACAAACAGCGCGGCGGCTCCAATCCAAGCCGACAGCGCGAACCGAGCGATCGTTATGAAATATCGTTGCATGGTGGCAGTCTAAGACGAATGGAAGCAGATGAGTAACCCGAAGCGCGAGTTTTGTAGTTGCGCTCTTTCGAACAAATTCGACCACGACACCAAGAATAAGTCCCGAATTCTTTCGTTTTACTCCTTTGACCAGATTCCTTTGATCGCACTCCTTAAACACAGCTTCACGCCATGAATCAAAGGAATCTGGTCAGAGGAATGAAGACGACCTGAGAAATTGACAAGCCTATGCGGAGCCGAGTTCAAAGCGCGCAACTTCAAAGAGCGCGAGCGAGGTCGAGCAGTCAAATGCGCGACAAATCCTGGATGTCGAATCTTGTGGAGCGGTCGCCCTCTCTCACATCCACATCATTCTGCTCGCTGGAAGTCTGCAGAATGATGGGTGGGCAGAATGATGTGAGATGGCTTGACGATTTTCATCCCTACCAGAGTCCGCAGGGCATCGGTCGAGGCGGTTCGCTCGGGTTCCCGACTTTCCTGAATCGTGGCTCGTCTCCACAATGCCGCGACCTCTCAGGAAGGAGCCTCGCATGACTGGACGTAAATTGTCGAAACCGGCTCGCGCTGTCGGACGTTCTCACGCCTCGAAATCGCTGCGCCGAGCTGGACGCAATGCGGACAAGCCGGTGGCTCGGGTGAAGCCGGCGAATCGCAAAGGGCAGCAAACCATCGGCGGGTATTTGATCCAGAGGTTGCAGGATTATGGGGTCACGGATGTGTTCGGCATCCCCGGCGACTTCGTGTTGCAGTTCTATGGGATGCTCACGGACAGTCCGATTCGAGTGATCGGGACGACGCGCGAAGACTGTGCGGGCTACGCGGCGGACGGATACGCTCGCGTGCATGGCTTGGGTGCCGTCTGCGTGACGTATTGCGTTGGCGGTCTGAGCCTCTGCAACTCCATCGCCGGAGCCTACGCCGAGAAATCGCCGGTGATCGTCATCAGCGGCGCTCCGGGGATCGAAGAGCGGCGCTCGGACCCGCTGTTGCATCACCGGGTTCGCGATTTCAACACGCAGCGCGAGGTCTTTGAAAAGCTCACAGTCGCGACGGCGTTGTTGGACGATCCGTTGACCGCCTTTCGGGAGATCGACCGCTGCTTCGAGGCGGCGGTTCGCTTCAAGCGGCCGGTGTTTCTGGAGCTGCCGCGCGACCGAGTGCGAACTCCGGCTCTCTTCCCGCACAAGCCGAGCAGCGAAAAACCGCGCAGCGAGAAAGAAGCCTTGAGAGAAGCGCTCGAAGAGGCGGCCCAGGCGATCAATTCCGCGAAGCAACCGGTGATCATCGCGGGGGTCGAGATTCATCGCTTCGGGCTGCAAGACCAAGTCATCAAGCTGGCCGAGAAGCATGGGATCCCGATCTGTGCGACGCTGCTGGGGAAGTCGGTCGTCAGCGAGAAGCATCCGCTGTATCTCGGCGTTTACGAGGGAGCGATGGGTCGCGAAGACGTGCGGATGTTCGTCGAGAACAGCGACTGCGTGATTCTGCTCGGAGCGTTTATGACCGACATCAACCTCGGCATCTTCACGGCGAATCTCGATCCGGCGAAGTGCGTGTACGCAACCAGCGAGAAGCTTCGCATTCGGCATCACCACTTTCATGATGTGTTGCTGCACGACTTCATTCGCGGACTCGGCAAGGCGGACCTGCATCCTCCGAAGTGCAATCTGCCGCGTCACCGTGATGAGGAAGACGGGCCATTCGTGCTCCGGCCAGAGACGAAAATTACCGTGCGGCAACTCTTCCGGCGGATCAACGACATGCTCGACGAGACGATGGTCGTGGTCGCGGACGTGGGGGATTCGCTGTTCGCGTCGGCGGACCTGACGATTCATCAGCGAACCGACTTCATCAGCCCGGCGTATTACACGTCGATGGGCTTTGCGATCCCGGCGGCGATCGGCGTGCAAGTCGCCAATCGTGACCGTCGTCCGATCGTGATCGTCGGGGACGGAGCGTTTCAGATGACCTGCTTGGAACTCTCGACGGCCGTGAAGCTCGGTTTCAATCCGATCGTGCTGGTCTTGAACAACAAGGGCTACACGACGGAGCGATTTCTGCAAGAAGGGCCATTCAACGACATCCCGAATTGGGAGTATCACCGCTTGCCGGATCTGCTCGGCGGCGGTTGGGGGTTCGAGGTCCGTACCGAAGGGGAGCTCGATCAAGCCCTGAAGGCCGCACTGACTCACGAAGACAATTTCAGTTTGCTCAACATCCATTTGGAGCCGAACGACATCAGCCCGGCGCTGGCTCGATTGGCGAAGCGGTTGTCGAAGAAGCTGTGAAACGAGAGACGCGCGGGCGAGCGGGGCGGCTGTGTTATTTCACTTCGCGAATGCGGAGTTTGCGGAACTCCATCGCGGCCCCTTCGGCTTGCAGGCCGATGTAGCCTTCTTTCGGTTGGAGGCCGGTCCCTTCCCACGCGAGTTCTCCGTTGCACCAAAACGTCACTTTGTCGCCGACGACCAGCACACGCCACTCGTTCCATTCGCCGGCCGGCTTCTGCAATTTCGGGACGGGCATCGCTCCCGTCAGCTTGCCGCCGATGAATGCTCCTTCGCTTCCTTTCGCGAGGTTGAGCTGGTTGGCTCCGACCTTCTCGCCGCTGCGAATGAAGAAGCCGCTGTTGTATTTGTCTTTGATGGCTCGCCATTCAAACTTCATCTCGAAGTCGCCGTAGGCCCGCGCGCTGCCGAGGTTAGGCTTGCTGCCTCCCGACAGTTTGATCAGTCCGTCGGCCACGCTCCAATTGTCGGGCAGCACTTTGGGTGGCGACTCTTTCCCCTCGAATCGCCAGCCGGTGAAGTCCTGGCCGTTGAACATCGACACGAACCCCGCGTCCTGTTCGGCCTGGCTGAGCGCGTTGAGGTCCACCGCCTCATCAGCCCTGATCACCGTGGTGAGGCCGGTCGCAAACAGGACGGCGATCAACAGCAGTCGGCGCGAGAATGAATGTGACATCGTTGGCTCCTTGAAAATTGCTGGGTGAGGATCGTGTCCGAGCGGTCGTCGCAGTCTCCCGCTGACTTGCGAGTCTCACAAGGATCAGACTCGAATACGCGGCGTCGATCCGCGCGTCTCTGCTCCGAGAATCGTTTAACGGCAATACCGTTCGGTTAGTGTCGCCGTGAGCCGCCGGCGCTAGCCTCGGGCCGTTGTTTCTCGGACTTTGTTAGTGTTTGAAGCCCGAGGCTAGCGCCGGCGGCTCACTAACTGAACGGTATTGCGTTTAACGGCAAGCCGGAGGCGTCCGTGCAAGCCAGATGCGCCTCCGCCTTCGGCTCGCCGTTAAACGATTTTGGAAGCAGAGAAAAACCACTTGACCGAATGGGAGACAAACCATGAGTCGCATGAGTCGTCTGAGTCTGCTGTGCGTGTGCGTCGCCTTGATGTGCTCCGAAGGCAAAGCGGAGGACGAGCCGCTCTTCAAGGAGACGCTCGATGTCATCATTCCACGGGTCTCGACGGACTCGTCGGTCAAGCTCGACTATGACATCGTCTATGTCCGAGCGGATCGCGCGGGAGACAAGGTTCACAAGCGGTTTTACACCGACTTCTCGCAGCCGGTGACGATGGAACCCGGAGCCGATTTGATGCTGCTGCATCCGGATGGCTCGGAGGAAGTCTTGGTCGATGGTGGCAAAGGCTCGGTGACGGACCCGGTGATCTCGCTGGATGGTGAGTCGGTTTACTACTCGTATTTGTACGACCTCGAAAAGCACAACCAGTGGTCTCCGCCGCGAGCGGGAGCCGACATCTTCAAGCTGCATTTGAAGACTCGCAAAATCATCAAGCTGACCGATCAGACCTTCACGCCCAACACCGGAGCCGCCCCTTGGTCCAGCGACTATCGCAAGTCGGAACCGAGCAAGACGCACTTCGATTACGGCGTGTTCAACATGGGACCGTGCCCGCTCCCCGGCGGGCGGATCGCGTTCACCAGCAATCGTGATGGCTTCCGGCCGTCGAAGGGCTATCCGACGATCGCGCTGCAACTGTTCGTGATGGATGACTCGAATGAGGGACTCGGCCAGAACATCGAGAAGATCGGGCATCTGAACATCGCCGGAGCATTGCATCCGGTCGCGCTGAAAGATGGGCGGATCATGTTCAGCACGCTCGAATCGCAGGGGATTCGCAGTGAGATCTCTTGGGGGATCTGGACGATTCATCCCGACGGCACGAACTGGGCTCCGTTGATCAGCGCGTTTGATCCGGGGGGAGCCTCGAATGGATTTCACTTTCAGACACAGTTGAGCGACGGCTCAGTGATCGTCGAGGAATACTACAACCAGAACAACAGCGGCTTTGGAGCGTACATCAAACTGCCGCCGACTCCGCCGGACGGATACGCCGCGTTTGGTCCCGCCTTGATGAATGACGCTCGCAACAAGCCGTGGCGATACGGTCGGCACGACAACGGCAAGGGGATTTGGTATCGGATGCCGTTCATGCCGACCGGATCGGTCTCGCTGACGCCATTCACATTGGGCTTTGAAGGACCGGCCAATTCGTCGGTGCTCAAGGACAAGGACTCGCCGAAGGTCGGCAAGTGTACGCATCCGTCGGCCGCTCCGAGCAACCATCTGCTGACGTGCTACTCACCCGGCCCGGTCAATCATCAATACACCTACCTGCCGCAGTTGGACGGCGGCATCTATCTGCTCAAGAACGGTGAGATCGTCGATCAGCCGTCACAGTTGAGGCTGATCAAGAACGATCCGAACTACAACGAATGCTGGCCGCGAGCGGTCGTGCCGTACTCGCGCATCTATGGCCAGAAGGAGCCGCGGCATCTCCCGTCGCTGGCGAACGACGGCTCGCGATCGAAGCACTTGCCGGAAGGGACGCCGTTCGGTTTGGTGGGTTCATCGAGCCTCTACAAACGGGAGAGTTATCCCAACGGAGTCGTCCGCGAGGGGGAAGTTACCTCGACCTATTCCGGCGGACGCGATCCGTGGCGCGGGCTGGATGCGTTCACCAGTCATGGCAACGGCATGCCGCTCAACTTGCATAATCAAGGGGGCGATGTCGGTCTCTACTCGAACGACGAGATTCACGCGATCCGCATCCTGGCCATGGAACCGACGACCGATCGCCATCGGGGCGAGAAGACGGGACGGCTCTTCTTCAATCATGCGTCGGAGCGATTCCGCATTCTGGGCGAGTTTCCAGTGCGCAAGACGGTGGCTGTGGCTCACGCGGCTCGCGTGAAGTCAGTTACTGATTTGAACGAGGTGGCGAGTGATGTGAATCAAGCTGACGCACGCGGGCCGCGTGCGCCACAAACGCAACCGCTCGATCCCGACGGCAATCCCGATACGAGCTTCCTCGCGATGATTCCGGCGGACACGGCGTTCACGTTTCAGACGCTCGATGCGCGCGGACTCGTGCTGAACACGGCGCAGACTTGGCATCAACTCCGCCCCGGCGAAGTCCGTCACGACTGCGGCGGCTGCCACGCTCACAGCCAGAAGCCGACCGAGTTCACGCTCACCGCCGCCGCAAAGCCCGACTACGCCGTGTGGGACTTGGTCAACTCGACGCCGTTGCTCGCGCCCGCTCGTAGCACAGGCGGCCCGCCTGTGATTCGGCAGGCGAGCCGCCCGCCCCACGGCGGGGCCTTCACCGTCGAATACTTCCGCGACATTCAGCCGATCCTCAATCGAAGTTGCGTCGCCTGTCACACCAAGAGTTCACCACAGCCCGCTGGCAACCTGGTGCTCGACGCCGACGACGAGCTGATTCCCTTCGAGCATCACGGTAAGTTCCCCGGCACCTACCTGCGGCTGGCAATGGACGAACGGGCGAAGTTCGGACACAAGCCGATCGGCTATGACTCGTGGGGCTATCCGAATGCCTCACGCTATATCCGCAAGCTGCAATCGCGGCGAAGTCTGCTCGTCTGGAAGATCTTCGGCGAGCGGCTCGATGGTTTCTCTAACGACGATCACCCGTCGGAACCGGAACCCGGAATTGGTTACTTCGCCCTCAAGGGTGAGCGAGTCGAGACGGCACAGAACCGTCACAAGTACGATCTCGATTACCTCGGCAGTCCGATGCCTCCACCGGATGCGGTCGCCGGTAAGTCGCTCGGCCCGGATGGCCAGCCGATCAAAGTCGAACCTCTTTCCGACAACGATCGTCTCACGATCGTCCGCTGGATCGACCTCGGCTGCCCGATCGACTTCGACTTCGATCCCGCACATCCCGATCGACGCGGACTCGGCTGGATGCTGGACGACAATCGCCCGATCCTGACGTTGACCTCACCACAACCCGGCGCGAATGGCCCGCTCAGTCGCATTCTGATTGGTCTGCACGACTACGACAGCGGGTTGGACCTCGACAGCTTGGAGGTCCGAGCCGACTTCGACATCAACGGCATCGCGGCTGGTGACAACCTCGCAACCAAGTTCCAGCAGAAATCCCAAGGCGTGTGGGAACTCAAGCTGTCGCCACCGCTGAGCAAGCTCGACAACGGCAAGCTCAACATTTCCGTGCGCGATCGCCAAGGGAATTGGTCGCGCATTGAACGGCGATTCGGCATCTCGGCTGACCGATAGACTCCTTCGTTACCAAAACTTGTTGCCGTTGAGTCAAGTTTTGCCGCCGTGCTCGTCCGGGGAATGGAGTTTTGGTGAAGACTCGCTGAAGGCGGTTTCTCTGCCTCTGGCTTGCGTGGTGACGACGAAACTTGACTCATTCACCACCACATTGGGGGTTTTCCCGATCTTCGGTCCTCGCATCAATGCCTGTTGAAACCTGGAGTGGCGCGGCCGATAATCTCTTTCGTTCGCCTGCTCTGAAGAGCAGCTCGCTCGCTGCTCGACCTTCCGAATTGAGTCCGGTCCCACGTCGAATCTACCGTTATCCCACCTTGATCCCACCTGACCGGCTCCTTGCCACTCATTGAACTTGCCGTCGCCGCGCTTCGCCAGAACGCGGGTCGGAGACTCACCCTGCCTAAGAAATCCCACCCCGCGTTCTGGCGAAACGCCACGTCCGCCGAGGAATCGTCATGTCCGAGAGCATTGATACTCGTGCCTCCAAGGATGATCTGGTCTATCGGTTTCGCCACGACCGCCCCAATCGCCGGATGGGCTTGGCGGCACTGTGCGGGTTGCTGTTCGCCGCTTTGGGATTGTTCGCCTGGCAGATGTATGCCCAGAGCGGATCAGGGGACTCGCAGCCCAGCGGCGCAACGGTCGTGGATGCCGGCGGAGCGTTGACGCATCCGGTGGCCCGGGGCCGGCTGCTGGTCACGGTGGTCGCGGCCGGCAACATGGAGAGCGCGAAGAACCTCGATGTGAAATGCCAAGTCGCCGGCGGAACCTCGATTCTGAAGATCGTTCCCGAAGGGACCGAGGTCGAGGAAGGAGCGTCGCTCGTCACTCTGGATAGCTCGACGATTGAAGATCAACTCAACGCTCAAAAGATCAACCTCGGCAAAGCGAAGGCCTCCAAGATTCAGGCCGAAGAAAACTTTGAAGCGGCCGAGATCGCCGTTCAAGAATACGCCGAAGGGACGTTCGTCAAAGAACTGCAAACCGCCGAAGCGAACATCAGCATCGCTCAGGAAAATCTGCGTAGCTCGGAAAACCTCCTGGAGCACACGCGAAAGATGTCCCGCAAAGGCTTCACGACGGCGCTGCAAGTCGAGGCCGATGAGTTCGCCGTCGAACGATCCAAGCTGGAACTAGACTCCGCCAAGACCGCCAGAACCGTGCTCGAAAAGTTCACGCGAAAGAAGATGCTCAAAGAACTCGAAGCCAAACGGGAGGCGGCCGATGCCCTGCGAACTTCCGAGCAAGCCGCCTTCAACCTAGAAGAGGCGAAGGAACGGCGATTGGAGAAACAACTCCTCAACTGCGAAATCAAGGCTCCGCAAAAAGGGATCGTGATCTATGCCAACGATCAAGGGGGCGGTCGCGGTTTCAGTTCCTCCTCCGGCGTGAAGATCGAAGAGGGGGCCACCGTCCGTGAATCGCAGACGATCTTGCGCTTGCCAGATCTCAGCAACATGCAGGTCAAGATGACCGTGCATGAGAGCAAGGTGGAACGTCTGAAAGTCGGCATGACGGCCAGCGTGCGGATCAGCGGTCGCGAGCTTTCCGGCAAGATCATCTCGATTGCCAACCAACCGGAACCCGGAAGTTGGATGAACGCCAACCTCAAAGAGTACGCGACGATCGTGAAGATCGACGAAGCGGCCAAAGGACTCAAACCCGCGATGACGGCCGAAGTCGAAGTCGTCGTCGCCGACCTGCCCGACGTGCTCACGGTGCCCGTCAGTTGCATCGTCGAGCGTGGCGGAAAGTTCAATGCTTGGGTGGTCAACGGCCCGAACAAGTTTGAACGCCGACCGCTGACCATCGGTAAGACGAACGACAAAGTCTTCGAGATCATCGACGGACTCAAAGAGGGCGACTTAGTGCTGCTCAACCCGAAGGCGATGGTGGAGGAGGCTCGCAAAGAAGAGCCGCGCACCGGCCAGCCAGACGCGGATCAGAACAAGAAGTTCGGCTCAGGCGCAGCCAAGACGGAATCGAATGGCGGCGAGAAGAAGCTCACGAACGATGGCTCGAAAGCCGCGACAGATTCCGCCGAACCGAAGAAGGCCGCGACTCGCAAGCCGCCGACCGTTGTCGAATTCATGAAGAGCGACACCGACAAGGACGGGAAGATCAGCAAGACCGAAGCGCCCGAACAGATGCAGCGGTTCTTCGAGAACAACGACACGGACAAAGACGGCTTCCTCGATGCCACGGAAGTCAAAGCAATGGTGGAAAAAATGAAAGCCTTCAAGCCGCGACCGACAGAAGGTGGCGGCGGACCACCATCGGCTCCAGGCGGGCAATAGTTTTGACGCTTCTCGCTGAAGCCGACGGCGGCAGCTCATTGTTGCCGTTTTCCGACCTCTGTGCCCCGTCGCGTCTCTGTGGTGTTATTATATCAAGCATTGACACCACAGAGACGCGACGGGACACAGAGAAAGACAGAATAAACTCAGTGGCACGCGGTCGGGATCAGCGAGAACTTACGCCCCTGGAGCGAAT
This sequence comes from Planctomycetaceae bacterium, assembly GCA_046156195.1. Classification (GTDB taxonomy): domain Bacteria; phylum Planctomycetota; class Planctomycetia; order Planctomycetales; family Planctomycetaceae; genus SXKJ01. The sequence goes on from JBJXEX010000192.1 coordinate 17,259, forward strand.
CATGTCTCCTGAAACACAATTGGATGAACCGATCATTCCGCGCGACATCAAAGTCCAGTTTCCAGGAGAATGGCTCGCTTGGGATGCTCAAACACGAGAACTCATCGGACACGCTGAGAAACTCAAACAGGTGGTGCAATTGGCGAAGCTCGCTCAAGCACAGGGACACCCGATCTATTTTCATCATGTGATTCGTCCGGGGACGGTTCTAATCGGAGGATGAGTTCGTCGTGCTCGCACAGTTTCTCCGCACATTCCTGAATGGCTTCAAGAGCCTGATGCTGCACAAGCTCCGGGCGAGCTTGGCGATGCTCGGCATTTTGATCGGCGTCACCGCCGTCATCTGGCTGGTCGCGCTGGGTGAAGGCGTCAGCTATCAGGCTCAGCAGCAGATCAAGGATTTGGGAGCGACGAACATCATCATCAAGAGCGTCAAGCCGGCGAATGTCAGCTCGCGCTCAATGGGTGCGTTCTTCATTGAATACGGCATCACGCGAGATGACTTTGAGCGGGTTCGTGCGATCCCGACCGTCATTCGCTCCGTGCCGATGCGCGACATTCACAAGGAAGCTCGATTCCAGGATCGCACCTGTGACGTCCGATTCATCGGCTGCACGTCGGACTATTTCGAGATCAATCACCTGTCGATGGAACGGGGCCGCTTCATCACCGACCGGGACGGTGGAGCCGATCCGGACAACGTCTGCGTGGTCGGCAGTGAAACGGCCAAGGTTCTGTTTCCGTTTGAGGATCCTCTCGGCCGAACGGTCAAGATCGACAATGACTTCTATGTCGTCATCGGCTTGACGGCCAGCCGTCTCCCCTCGGCCGCGATCGGCGGCAGTCTCGAAGGCCACGATTACAACACCGACATCTACATCCCGCTGGCGACGTTTCGAGCACGCATCGGCGACCAGGTCTTCACTGCCAAAGCCGGCGGACGCGAAGGGGAGATCATTCAGCTCAATCAGATCACCGTGACCGTCGCGCACATCGACCAGGTCGAGCAAACGGCTGACCTCATCAAGACGCAGCTCGAACATTTTCACAAGACTCCCGAATACGCCGTCATCGTCCCCAAGGAATTGCTCCGCCAAGCCGAGATGTTGCAGATGATGTTCAACGCGCTCTTGGTGGTGATCTCCGGAATTTCGCTGGTGGTGGGTGGCATCGGGATCATGAACATCATGCTGGCGACCGTCACCGAACGGACTCGCGAGATCGGTATTCGCCGAGCACTCGGCGCGAAACGTCGCGACATCATCGCCCAGTTCCTGGCCGAAACCGTCGTGTTGACGGGCACTGGCGGAGTGCTAGGTATGGCCTGCGGCTATCTGTGCAGTCCCGTGACCGAAGTCGTCCGCTGGATTCTGCGCGAGTGGTTCAGCGACGTGTGGAAGAGTCTGCCGCTCTACCTGCAAGCGTTGGAGCCAATGTTTACCGCGTGGTCATTCTTCGTCGCGTTTGGAATCTCAGTGGTCGTGGGAGTGGCGTTCGGTGTGTATCCCGCTTCCCGGGCCGCGATGATGGACCCGATCGAAGCGCTGCGGCACGAGTAGTGAGAATTTTTGATTTTCGATTTTTGATTTTCGATTTGAAGCTCACTGAAATCCTTCAATCGAAAATCAAAAATCAAAAATCAAAAATCCTGAAACACGCCCAAGAGTCGAGCCGGTTTGTGCCGACTTTATTGCCGCCAGACCTTGCTTGACAAAGAATGGCACCACCACTACAGAACCCGCCGACTGCCGAGCCGGAGTGGCTTGGCGACTCTTCGCACCACGAATCTTTTGAGGTTGTTTCCGATGTCTTTGGCACTCACCGACGCGGGAGTTTTTTCAGGCACGAGCACCACCGAGAGTTGGTTGGTTCCGGCCGATGACCGTACTTTGACGATCGACCTCCGCGGCGATGACGACGAAGGGGGCGGCAGCGGCGGCGAGGACGGTGGCTTCGGTGATGAACAAGAAGACGGAGGCTTCGGCGACGACGAAGACGATGAAGACTTCGAGGACGAGGACGAGGATTTTGAGGACGATGAAGATTTCGAGGATGACGAACTCGAAGAGGACGAACTGGAAGATGAACTGGAAGAGGATGACTTCGACGACGACGACCTCGACGACGATCTCGACGACGACCTCGACGACGACGAGGAAGACGACGAGGATGGCTTGGACGATGAGGAGTAGCTCGTCCGGGCGGCTTTGCGGGCCTCGCTGAAATCCATGACGATCCGCCACTCGCAAACCGAGTGGCGGATTTTTTTGTGCCACTCGCGGATGCCGCACGCCTGATTAGCCGTCCGCCATCGGCGCGCGCGATGTGCTGTCAGCCTGCGGAAACGCCTACGCTCCGGCGAGCGTGGCTACCAACACGCGCTGAGAAGCTGAGAAAGGGACAACATGTTGGGACTCGCCAAACAGATTGACGAAGCAACCGCTTGGGTCCGTCAGCGTTGGTCGATCACTCCGCGAGCCGGATTGATTCTCGGTACTGGTCTCGGTGGATTGGCAGAGCAAATTGCGAACAAGACGGTCATCGCTTATGCCGACATCCCACACTTCCCGACGTCGACGTCGCCATCCCACATGGGCCAGTTGGTCTGCGGTGAGCTGAGCGGCGTCCCAATCGTGGCGATGGAAGGCCGATTCCATTTCTACGAAGGATACTCGATGCAGCAGGTCACGTTTCCCGTGCGAGTCATGAAGGCTTTGGGAGCAGACACTCTCGTCGTGACCAACGCGGCCGGAGGGTTGAATCCGCTCTTCGATTTGTCTGACGTCGTGGTCATCGACGACCACATCAACCTCATGGGCGACAACCCGCTGCGCGGCATCAACGACGACAGGCTCGGCCCGCGCTTTCCCGATATGTGTGAGCCGTACTCGCAGCAACTGAGTGCGATCGCGCTTCAAGCCGCGAAGGAACTGGGCATCACGGCTCACCAGGGGGTCTTCGTCGCCGTGGCCGGGCCGAATCTCGAAACCCGCGCCGAGTACCGCATGTTGAGCGGCATGGGAGCCGACGTCGTCGGCATGAGCACAGTCCCCGAAGTGATCGTTGCCGTCCACGCTGGCCTGCGAGTTCTCGGCTTCTCGATCGTCACCGACATTTGCATGCCCGACGCTCTGGAGCCGGTGGATATTCAAAAAATCCTCGCGGTCGCCGCGAAGGGGGGCAAGAAGTTGTCCCAATTGATTCCGAAGGTGCTGGAACAACTGTTCTGAAAACGATACCTCACCAGAATCTGAAAGATTCTGCCATTCCACCTTCGGCGAACTCGCCGTCTTCCATCCGCGGTTCGGCTTTGCTCCGCCGCGGATGAAAACTGCAATGACAAATCTTCGCGCGAAAACAAGACTTTCACCGTTTACAGAGCAGAGGTGGTGAAATCACCCCTCACTTTGAGTTGTGTAGATACCAATGCCCCAAGCCGGATGGGTTTCGCATCCCTAAGTTCGGCCAAAGTGGATCGGCTTCGCCGCCAACATCTCGGACAGCCGATGATCGGTCGGCAAGGGATCGGTTTCGTAGCCGATCAGCACTTGGTCGTAATGCCGATCCGCCACGTTGTAGAGATAGTTCGGAATCCCCTCGTGGTAGTTGTCGATGAATTCGAGCACGCTCTGCAAATGCCCATCGACCAGCAGCGGCGAACGAGTCGTCGATTGAAACGAGACGTCCCAACCCTGTTGCTCGAACCATCGAGCCAATCGAAACGGGGGATAATGAAACTCACCGGTCCCCAGCACCAGCAATCGCGATCCGGGTGACAGGTCCGCTCCCGCGATCAGAGCTGGCTCATTCAGACGGAGTTCCTCCCGCAGTCCCAAACGACCAAAGTTGACTGGCAAACAGAAACTCTTGTCGTGATCGTCTCCAGTCACTTGCGGCAGTGGACCAGGCTCGAACGCGGGGGCCGGCTCGAACGAAAAGGTGCCGCGCAACAGGTTCACGAACTGCGTGGAGACGCCGACGCGCGTCGTGACTGCCGCTCGGCTGGCATCGTCCAGCCAATCGGTCAAGCAGACGAAGACCACACACCGCAGCTCGGGATTGTGACGCCGGTACGCGGCGGCCAAGTTCGCGGCGGTCGCTCCGGTGCTCATCTCGTCATCCACGATGACCAGCGTGCGAGCCGAATTGAACAACCGCCGATCGTCCGGGTCGCTCGGTTCATAGAGCCAATGCCGAGTCGCATGACTGTGTGCTTCCTCAAACGTCAGAGCCGGCGGTCGAGCGAGGGCGTACCGCGTTCCGTGAAGAAACAGCAAATCGTTTCGAGCCGTCTGACGGAGCCAACTCTCGAAGACTCCGTGTCCGAGTCCGGTGGCCGTTTCCGCCATCGCGACCAACACCGCCGGACCTTCCAAATCGGTCAAGCGATCCGCCAGCCGATCACAGCAATCCTGAAACACACACGGCCGTACCGGCCAATGCTTGCCGAGCACCTTGCTAACAAACACGAACCCGCGCCGCAGACTGCGACGAGTTCCAAACCCACACAGCTCTTCCAACGGCAACTCCGCCGCGTGAGTCGTCACGCGCAGCACGCCGCTGCGTAATCGCGTTTCATGAACTGCGGACTCAACCGGCATCGACGGTCCCATCACAAACGAATGGCTCGGCTCACATCTTTCACGCGGACTCCGCAAACCGGCTGCGGAATATCCTCTGGATGAGCCGTTCCCAGCAGCAGACGAATCGCCCACAACGGAAACGCGACACCCGACAAGCACGCCATCGGCAGACCACCCGACATGCGCGGATTGATCTCCAACAGATACGGCTCGCCACCGTCATCCTTGAACTGCACGTTGAACAATCCTGTCAGCCGCAGATGCGCCGTCAGTTCCCGCACCTTCTCCTCGATCTCTGAGTTGACCTCCAGCAGTTGTCCCCCTTCGGAGACGTCTGGCTTGCGGCGGATCACACAGCGGATCAGTTCACCCGCTCGCGCGAGGCAATCCACGCTCCGTTCAGTGCCGGGCAGATATTGCATCACCAACACGCTGCGGAATCGCGCCGACTCCCCGAAGCAGCGGCGAGCTTCCTCCAAACCGATCCCAAACGGAGCACCCGACAACAGCCGCTTCAGAGCTCCCCCCTCTTCCATCACGATCCGAAAGCCCAGCCCGAAGACCGACTCGGTCGGCTTGAAGCAAACTCGCGCGTGCCGGCCACGAAGGTCGGCATACGCGGCATCGAATTCTTCCAGCGAGTTGACTCGACGGTACTCCGGCAATCGCAACGACGTCTCGCGCAGAGCCTCGTAGGTGTGTTCCTTGTCCTTGAGTTTCCGCAACATCGGAGCATCCGCCGCGACCAGCAATTGAGTGCCGACGGACTCAAATCGCTCACGCTCGCGCGACACGCTCGAAGTCATCTTGCCCGGCACGAACACCCGCACGTCGTGACGGCGAACCATCTCCAGACAATAGGCGAGATAGTCGCTCTCACCGAGTCCCTTCGGCTCCAGCTCGCTCACATCCGCCAACCGCAACGCGGAGTAATCGGGATGCGTGTGCGAGCAGAAGATCCGCAGCTCGCCGGGATGCTGCTCGCGCCGCAGGATCTCAATCACTTGATAAGTGCTGGAGAGATTTTTGTTGAACCAAACCGTTGCCGACATCTGCTAACCGCCTCTTGAAAAGTGTTTGACGTGGAGCCGCCCCCGTCAGGAAGCGGAGAGCCTGTGAAGATTTTGGAGCCGCGACCGTGAGGGAGCGGATGTTTTCAGGTCCGAGGACCGCTCCCTGACGGTCGCGGCTCCGTGGATCGCTCGTCTCGCTAGGCCGCTAACTCCGATATCCGCGATTGGTCAGCAAGCGCCGAAACTCGCGCACACTGAAGTACGCGCTGATGGCGATCCCCGGAGCCAGTCCGGCATTCCAAACTGCGTGTAGCCCAATGGCCCACAACACCGCCATCTGAAATTGACGATTCTTGACGGCGACTCGTAGATCGCGACCGCTTTGCCAAAACGCGGCCGCGACAATCCCCGACCACAAGCCATGTCCGAACGGAGAGGTCAGCCCCCGCACGAGCATGACCCATAACAGTTCTGCTTGCCCGCCTCTGAGCAAGGCTTGCAATCCGTATCCCGCCGACTCGAAGACGGCGAATCCCAAGCCGCTCACAACCCCCAAAATCAAGCCGTCCATCGGGCGGTCATAAGCTGGATGCTTCCATCGCCACGAGGTCGCCAAGAGCTTCGCCGGTTCCTCGTACAACCCGGCAAACAACGGCGCGAGCAACAAACCGCCAGTGACCAACCCGCCCGCTTCGGCCGTGAAGATGGTCACGATGATGCCAATCGTGCCACCCGCCAGAAACGTGAGCGAGAGCGTCCGCAACGAAATGCCGGTTTGATCGTAGCGGTCCAACAAAAAGAAAATCACGATCGAGGGGACGACTAAGCTCATCGACAGCAGTGTCACCGGCACCAAGTTGGGATTACCCGTGGCCGCTTCCAATCCGAACAACGTCAATGCGACCGCGAAGGTGACCGCCCCCACTCTCTGCCAGCGTTCCCTCTTCATAAACAGCGCTTGAAGCTGCGCCCACATGGCCGACAACCCGGAGCTTGAGGCCGAAGCCGGGACCGCGCGTGCGGGGACGTTCGGATTGATGAGCTGAAACTCGAAGTCCCCCACACGAATCCGGTCGCCGGAAAAAAGGTTTGCCGATTGGCTCGCCTGGCCGTTGACGAGCACCGTCAGCCCCGATCGAAACGGACGGACCACGACCCGATCCGATCGCACATCCAAGCAGACATGTTGGTCCGCGATGCTCGGATGCGCAATCACGATGCTCGCGGGAGAGCGACTCCCCAAGACGTACTGACTCTGCGACAAACTGAATTCGTGTCCGCGCGACGTCCCCGTCAACACTCGCAGCCGCCAGCCAGCTTGGATGGGTACACTCAAATTCATCAAACAGTTCCTTGCCCTTAAGCCTGGTCCGTCGGCAAATCGAACACGGTTTGGCAGTTCTTGCAGCGTGCTCGGCGGAGGCCCGGTCGCAGGGTGATCCGATAGGACGTCTCGCATCCGGGGCAACTCACGTTGACGACCTTCGGCTCGGCGACGACCTCCACCACTTCGAGTTCGCGAACGACGCGAGGTTGGGCGGCGACCGGTTGGGCGGGGGGCCAATCGGGGAGCGGTGCGGATCGCACGGGCCGGCGAACCGGAGGGGCAACCTCCGCAACGGGCGGCTCAATAGGCGATTCAACGGTGGCTTCAACGGATCGAGTCGCTGCGGTGACGGGAGCGGGAGCGGTGGTCTCGGTTTCTTCGATCAACAGGCTAACGGGATCGAGCGGCAATTCGTCGAGATGCTGTTCGACCCAGCGTGCCGCCTCACCATTGAGCGGGCTTTTTACGTTGTAGCTTTGATAGGCCAGCATCTCTCCGATGCGTGCGACGAGCGACGCGAGCGGTTCGCCAGCGCTCCAGTGGTCGCCGACGCAGATCGCGTGCGGAGCAATGTTCGGATGAAACACCGGCGACAACATGCGACATTGCGGCGGCACGCGCGGGTAGTTGCGCGGCAATGCGATCTCGACCAGATGACTCTTGATCGGGACCAGTTCGTCATTGACCTGCCGCAGACTGCGAATGCGGTATTCGAGCTGATATCGCTCGGGCGGCTCGCCGTCGGTCTGAATGATCTTCAGCCGCGGATGCCGCCGGATGTACTCACTGACCTTATCGAAATCGGCTTGCAGCCGACGCAATCGCATGGCACTCATCGGTGGTTGGTCCTGTCTCGAATCGGAGATTTGTGAATCGCCCCCATCCGGGCAAGGCCATTGGTCTCTACACAAGTTTGCGAGCCTCATGAAAACGTGACCGTCTTATCCTCTGCACTCTTCGCTTCTCTGCGGTAAAAGAGGCATTGCCATCACCTTGACCGCAGCGAAGCGAAGAGCGCAGAGATGTCGCAATTGTCGGCATTTTCGAGTTGTGTAGAGACCAATGGGGCAAGTCGGATAAGGGCTGGCTCAATGCCGCAGCACGAATTCGGGGGACGATAATAGACTCCAGACAACATCTTCTAGGTTGGCTCGCTGGTTGTCGGAAGTCGCGAGATGTTTTTGAAGGGCGGCGCGTTCGGTCGGCAGCGGCGGACGATTGAGGATCGTCCAGAAGATCTCCGCGATCAGCACGTCGGATTCGGGCTTCGCGTCGAGCCATTCGCGCAGGCGGTTGTCGGAGCGGGCCAGCAGCTCGTTGAGGATTGGACCGCTGACCATTTGGAAGGTTTGGGAGAGAGTCGGATCGTCGGCCCGTTCGCATTCGCAGGCTTGCAGACGCGGCGGCTTGCCGAACATCGTCAGCAGTTGATCTCCGCTGGAGAGACCGGACTCGCGCCGTCGAAAGCTGCGAACGCCGGCCAATTGCGCGGCGCGCGTCCCGGCGGGGTAGCCGTTGAAGTCCAGCGTCGCGCCCAGGACTTGGCTGAACGAATCGGCGAGTTGCTCGGCCGACAGGCGACGGATGACCGCGTGCGAGAAGTTCGATTCGTCGTCGCGGTTCGTGTCGTTGGGGGCGGAGGCGAGTTGATACGTCCGCGAAGCCATAATCGTGCGGATCAAGTGTTGGACGTCGAAGTGATGCGTGACGAACTCATCAGTGAGCGCGGCGAGCAGCGCGGGATTGCTTGGCGGATTGGTGGCTCGGAAGTCGTCAATCGGATCGACGATGCCTCGGCCGAGCAAATGGAACCAAACGCGGTTGACCTGTGCTTCGGCGAAGCGACGGTTGTTGGGGCTGGTGAGCCAGTCGGCGACCGAAAGTAACCGATCGGAAGAAAAAAGGATTACGGCCATCGGCTTTCGGCTCCAGGAATCTGGGCTTCACCGGCTTGCCGGTCCCCGGATGATCAACCTCTCCTGCGTCGGCCACAAGAACGAGCTGTTCGCCATCGAATTCGTGCGTGTCGTTTTTGTCGCGGCGGTTGTTTTCGAGCACCTCGTACTTCAGGCGAGCGAACTGATTCGCCCAGCCGTAGTAATCGGTCTGAGTCCAACGATCGAACGGATGGTTGTGGCACTTCGCACATTGCAGGCGGGTGCCGAGAAAGACTTGAGCGACAGTCTCGGCCCGCGTGATCGGGTCGCGCATCGCGCGATAGAAGTTGGCGGGCGGATGCTCGTAAGTGCTACCGCGCGCGGCGATCAGTTCGCGGACGAAGAGGTCCAGCGGCTTGTTCGTGGCGAGGCTGTCGCGAATCCAGGCGTGGAATGTCGCGACCCCTTTGCGGTCGAGCGTCTTCTCCTCGACACGCAGCAGGTCCGCCCACTTGAGTGCCCAGAAGTCGGCGAACTCCGGGCGAGTCAGCAGTTCGTCGATCAACCGCTGCCGCTTGTCGAGTCGCTGATCTTGCGCGAAGTGGCGTGCCTCGGTCGCCGTCGGCGGGATGCCAATCAGGTCAAGACTCGCACGTCGCAGAAACGTCGTGTCATCGCAGATGTCCGACGGATTCATCCGCAGCGAGTGCAACTTGGCGAAGACATGTTCGTCGATGAAGTTCACGGGCGGTGGAGCCTGAGGCACATAGCCCGGTCGCGCCGGCAAGAACGCCAGTCGCACGGGAACCTGATGATCGAGATATCTGACAACGACCGCGACCTCACCGAATCGTTCGCGTCGCACCAAGCCATCGACAGAGATATTGACGATCGGTTGCGACGGATCGAAGCAAGCCAATCGAGTCACGTCTCGCGTCGATCCATCCGCGAACCTCGCGACCGCTTGCAGATGTACCGAGTCGTTCGGCTCGGTCAGGAACTGTTCGAGCGGCGTGACCTCCAACGATTGTAGCGCTGGTTCGCCGCGCGGCGTCTCGGGCATTCCGGCGGCGATCCAGCGGCGAAGCAGATCGTACTCCGGCGACTCTTCATCGAACCGTTGACCTCCCTCGTGCGGAACGGACATTGTCGGTTTGAGCAACAGCAAGCTGGCCTCGGCGCGAATCGTGTTGACTCGGCGACCGACTTGCTCGCGCGTCAGAGTGAGCAGATCGGCCGACGGATTTTCGCCACGCAGCGAGAGCTTGAAGCCTCCCTTGCCGTGTTGATTGCCGTGACACGTCCCCAAGTTGCAACCGGCCTTCGAGAGCACGGCCATGACATCGCGCTGGAAGGAGACATCGTCCGCACGCAGGCTCGATGCGTTCGAGACGAACATCAGCGCGGCAGCCAGCGGCAGGAATCGAGCGGACAGAAGTCGCATCGCGGAATCTCAGGAAGGCCAGTGAGCGGGGAGGACAGTGTTTCCTGGCGACTCCGCCTTCGCAAGACGCTGGATTTCAATCGTCGGGCTGATTTCTTTGTTCGTGGTCAAGGTTGGGATCTCGTTGCTTGAAGTGAATCGGAGGCTTCAATACCATCCGCCCCCTCTTTCGGCTGCGGTTTGGGGAATATGTGTCTATCCCCGTGTGCCGGGCACACTTTGGAAGAATCGGCGGAGATGTCATGGCAGTTCCTAAACGGCGCACTTCAAAGTCTCGTGCCCGCAAGCGTCGCAGTCACAACGCGATCAAGCCACTGAATTTGACCACTTGCCCGCAGTGCAGCGCGGTGGTGCCCAATCACTGCATCTGTCCGCAGTGCGGTCACTATCACGGACGCAGTTACGACGCCGGCAACGAGGAATAGTCGCAGACGCCTCGACGAGGAACATCCTCATGCGGATCGCGCTGGACGCTATGGGAGGCGATTACGCCCCCAGTCCGAATATCGACGGGGCCATCGCTGCGCTACAAGCTCATCCCGAGCTGGAGGTCGTGCTGGTCGGTGATCAGCCCCAGCTTGAGCCATTGCTGGCGCAGTCGGGATTCTCTGACCCACGTCTGACGGTGCGGCACTCCGACACCTGGATCACGATGGAAGAGAAGCCGACCGAGGCGCTCCGCAAGAAGCCGAACTGCTCGATTTCTGTCTGTTGGCAGATGATGGCCGGTCGCGAAGTCGATGCGGTCGTGAGTGCGGGGCACACCGGCGCGGTGGTCGCCGCGGGACTTAAGACGCGGCTGTATCTCAAGCACGTCAAGCGGCCAGGCATCGCGGTGGCATTGCCGACGCAAAAAGGTCGCGCGGTCTTGATGGATGTCGGCGCGAACCCAGCGGCGCGGCCGGAGCATCTCTTTCAATACGGCATCATGGGCTTGGTATACGCACGCGACATCCTGGGGATCGAGAACCCGCGTGTCGGCCTGATGAACATTGGCAGCGAAGACGGCAAAGGGAACGACCTCTATCGCGAGACGCACTCGCTGTTGCAGAACAGCCGGATACGCGAGTCCTACATCGGCAACGTCGAGGGCCGCGATCTGTATCAAGGCAACGTCGATGTCATCATCTGCGAAGGCTTCGTCGGCAACGTCGTGCTGAAAGTCAGCGAAGGGATGGCCGACTTCCTATTCAAGACCGTCGCCAAGGAAGTCATTGGAAAGCTAGGTGCCGAACGCGACCTCGGGATGCAGGCGCTGCACAACGTCGGCAAGCGGTATCACTACAGCGAAGAGGGTGGCGCTCCACTGCTCGGCATCGACGGAATCTGCATCATCTGCCACGGTTCCAGCAACGGCCTGTCGATCCGCAACGCGCTGAAGGTTGCGATGACATTCAAGGACCGCGAAATCAACTCGTCGATCTCCACCGCGCTGGTCGAGATGCCGCAGGCGTAACCGCCGTGATGTTGGTGTGAACCGAACGCGCTAGCGTCGGGCGATTCGCCGTCAAACGTCACCTACCGAGGCCCGTGGCTAGCGCCATCGGCTCACCATTGATCGAAAAACGGAGACCTGAGATGAGCATGGCTTTCCTCTTCCCCGGCCAAGGTGCGCAGTCGGTCGGGATGTGCCAGTCAATCCACGGCAAATTCGCCTGCGCGAAAGCGCTGTTCGATCGAGCCTCCGAAATCCTCGGCTACGACCTAGCCAAGCTCTGCTTCGAGGGACCGAAAGAGCAACTCGATTCCACGGTCTATAGTCAGCCGGCGCTGTTCGTCAGCAGTCTCGCCGCGTTGGAGATGCTCAAAGAAGTGCAGCCCGATCGTGTTGCTAGCGCGACTCACACGGCGGGTCTCAGCTTGGGCGAATACACCGCGCTCGTCTTCGCGGGGGCCATGAGTTTTGAAGATGGCCTGAAGGTCGTGCAGCGGCGCGGGCAGGCGATGCAGGATTCGTCCGATCGAAGTCCGTCGGGCATGGCCAGTTTACTGATGCTCGATCGTGACAAAATCCAAGCGATCTGCGACGAAGCCTCGGCCGTTGGGCAGGTCTTGATCGCGAACTACCTCTGTCCCGGTAACCTCGTCATTTCGGGTGAGAAGCCTGCGGTCGCGAAAGCGGTTGAACTGGCCGAGGCGGCGGGTGGAAAAACCATCACGCTCGCCGTGGCCGGAGCCTTCCACACCAGCATCATGCAGCCGGCCGATCAACGACTGGCGGAAGCGCTCGCCAGTGTTGCGATTCAAACGCCTCGCATCCCGGTGGTCTCGAACGTCGATGCCGCCGCGCATTCGGAGCCGGAAGAGATTCGGCAATTACTCGTCCAACAGGTCGTCAACCCGGTGAAGTGGGAAGACTCAATCCGCTGGCTGCTGACTCAGGGCGTCACCGAGTTTACCGAAGTCGGTCCCGGCAAGGTGCTCGCCGGATTGCTCAAGCGCATCGACCGCAAGGTGAAGTGCGAGAACGTCAACGAAGCGCTATGACGCGACCAGTGTGGCACGACGCTCCGCATCGTGAATTGCGACGCGGAGCGTCGCACCACACTGAAAGAATCCGGGGCCACCACCATGCGTATCGCTTTCGACTGCGACCAGTGCGGCACCAACTACAAAGTCGAGTCCGATCGCGCCGGGCAGAAGGCGATGTGTCGAACCTGCGGAGCGGAACTGCGAGTCCCCGTGCCGCCGCCGCCGGAGGATCCACGCGGAACGATCGTGCGACACGAAGAACGATCGAAACCGTTCGAACCGGCATTCGGCGACGGCGATCTGATTGACGCGATTGTCGAGCACATCGAACGGCACGTCGGCGAGGTGACGATGGTCTTTCACGAGATCGTCTCGGACCTCGTTCACATCGACGTGCATCACATCCCGCCGGAGCCGGGTCGCGACTTTCACACGCTGATCACGACCGGGATGAGCGACAAGCCAATGACCGTCCCCGACGGCGCGGAGGATTTTCAGTATGCCGAACTCGTGATCTGCCTGCCGCCGAACTGGAAGCTGACTCAGGCCGACTTCGCTCAGGAACAGAATTACTGGCCGATCCGGCTGATCAAATCGCTCGCGCGGTTGCCGCACGAGTATGACACCTGGCTCGGTCCCGGCCACTCGGTCCCCAACGGTGGCGAGCAACCTCAGCCCTATGCGGACAACACGCGCTTCTGCTGCGCGATCATCGTACCCGCCGTGCGGTTCGGCGAAGACTTTCTGCGTCTGACAACGCCGGACGAGCGAATCATCAATTTCTACACCGTCTGGCCGATCTTGCCCGACGAGACCGAGTTCAAACTGAAGCACGGCTACGACGAACTGCTGGACCGACTGCTTTCGCACGAGGTCTCCGACCTGATCGACATTCGGCGTCAGAGTTCGGTCGCTCGCCGCCGCTGGTGGCCGTTCGGCAAGTAACCCGAAGCGTCAGCGAGGGGGAATTCGGGAATTCGGGGTCAGGCACTTCGGAATTTCGGAATTGGCCAAGGCCAATTCCGAAATTCCGAAGTGCCAGACCCCTGTTGTTATCCCAGGCGTTCGGCGATCAACATCGGCGGCTGAGTCGGCTGAGTCGGCTGGTCGCCGATCGTGATCGCCGCTCGCAAGCGCGAGGCAATCTCATCGAACTTGGCGAGCGGCGCGAAGACTCGGACGAGCGGTTGACTGGATTGAACCGCGTCGCCGATGCGGACCAGCATTTCGAGTCCAACGCTGTGGTCGATGACATCGGTGAGTTGCCGTCGGCCGCCGCCGAGGTCGATGATGATCCAGCCGAGCGATTCCGTGTCGATGGATTCAACGATCCCGGAATGCTCACCGCACAAGTCGTGAGCCGGTGCGATCGGACGAGGAACGTCGAGTCGTCCGCCTTGTGCGACGACCATTTGCTCGAAGCGTTCGTAAGCGCGGCCGGAGTCGAGTTCGCGAAGCAACATTGTTTGTGCGGCCGCGCGAGTCGCGGCGACTTTCGCGCTGACCAACACGTCTGAGCCGAGTTCCAGCACGAGTTCGCGCAGGTCGCTCGGCCCGCCGCCGCGCAGGCAGTCGAGCGATTCCGAAACCTCAACCCCGTTCCCCGCCATCCGGCCGAGCGGTTGATTCATGTCGGTCAGGAGGGCGGTGGTGGCGACCCCCATCCTTTGGCCGACCGCGACCATGCCGGCGGCCAACTCGCGCGCGAGCGCTCGCGTTTTCATGAACGCGCCGCAGCCGAACTTCACATCCAGCACCAGCGCGTTCAAGCCCTCGGCCAACTTCTTGCTCATGATGCTGGCGGTGATCAGCGGCACCGAGGGGACCGTCGCCGTCACGTCTCGCAACGCATACAGCAGACGGTCGGCCGGGACCAGTTCGGGAGTCGTGCCGGTGATGACGCAACCAACTTCCTCCGTCAGCCGCTGAATTTCTTCGAGCGACAAATTCGTGCGAAAGCCGACGATAGATTCCAGCTTGTCGAGCGTGCCGCCCGTCGGGCCAAGTCCTCGGCCAGAGAGCATCGGAACAGTCACGCCGCAGCACGCCAATAACGGAGCCAGCGGCAACGAAACCTTATCGCCGATGCCCCCCGTCGAATGTTTATCGACGCGCGGCAGACTGGCCTCCGGCCAAGTCAGCGTCACGCCGGAGCGCAACATGCTGTCGGTCAACGCGGCGGTCTCCGCGTCATTCAAGCCACGCACAAACATCGCGACCAACATCGCGGCCATTTGATAGTCAGGAATTTTTCCCCGCACATAGCCGTCGATCAGAAACGCAATCTCCTCGGCGGCAAGTTCGCCTGCGTCCCGTTTCTTGGCGATCAATTGAGTGGGGTTCATCATGGCTTCCAATCGAAGCGGCCTGGAAGCAGCTCGCGGAGATTGGACTCGGTGACGTGGTCAGGATGATCGGCGTCGATCATCAGAATGGGGAGGCTCTCGCAGAACTCGGCAGCGAATTGGCGACAGGCTCCGCAGGGGGGATGTCCGCCGGATGTTGCGATGGCGAGTGCTTGAAAATGGCGATGGCCAGCGGCGATCGCGGTCCCGAAGGCGACTCGCTCGGCACAGATTGTCAGTCCGTAAGAAGCGTTCTCGACGTTGCAGCCGGTGAGGATCTCGCCGGACTCGGTCAGCAGCGCGGCTCCCACCAAGAAGTTCGAGTACGGAGCATGAGCGCGTTGGCGAGCTTCGCAGGCGTGTCGGATCAGGTTCGATTGTTCTGACGCGGTCATACGGTTTTCTCGTGAGGCGAACGGCAGGACTTAAGTCACCCGAAGCGTGAGCGAGGGCACGCGATAAAGAACACGAGAATCCCGGATTCCGAACGCTGAGAAGCGATCGCCCTCGCTCACGCTTCGGGTTACTTATCTGTTGCCGTTCGCCTTACGAGATCATGTGGACCATCATCAGATCGTGACCTTCGTCCGACCAGTTGGTGCTGGCGATGAGGACGACTCGTCCGCCGGAATGAGCGACGCCACAGCGCTTGGCCCAATCGACAACGTAGCGCAGCAGCGGTTCGGGATTCCCCACCGTGCGGGTGTCGGTGAGCACTGGGGTCACTCCCCAGAACAGACACATGCGGCGAGTGATCTCTGGCCGATCGCTGACCGCGATGACCGGCACCGAGAGCCGTTGATTCGACAAGGCGATTGCGGTCAGTCCCGACCGCGAGGCGACCGCGATGATGTTGGCATTCAGATGCTCGGCGGCCGAGCCAGCACCGCGTGTGACGGCCTCTGTCACCAGCAGCGCTTGAGCTTTGAGTTCGGCACCCGGATGAGCGCGGAACTGTTTCGATTCAACGAGCGTTTCGGCCTCGCACGCGATGCGGTTCATGATGCTGACTGCTTCCACCGGATACTCGCCGACCGCCGTCTCGCCCGAGAGCATGACCGCGTCGGTCCCATCGAGCACCGCGTTGGCGATGTCGGTGACTTCGGCGCGCGTCGGCAGTTCATTGTGCTGCATGCTGTCGAGCATCTGCGTGGCGGTGATGACCGGGATGCGTCG
Source organism: Planctomycetaceae bacterium (assembly GCA_046156195.1). Lineage (GTDB taxonomy): Bacteria > Planctomycetota > Planctomycetia > Planctomycetales > Planctomycetaceae > SXKJ01. The sequence goes on from JBJXEX010000192.1 coordinate 33,496, forward strand.
CAGGTTGCAGGCTTTGATGATCTTTTTTTGCAGCACGGGGACGCGCGCAATGTCCACTTCGACACCCAAGTCGCCGCGTGCCACCATCACGGCATCGGTCTCGTTGAGAATCGCGTCGAGGTCGTCAACCGCTTCGAGCTTCTCGATCTTCGAGACGATGAGCGGTGTCACCTTCGGCTTGGCGGCAGTGATCGCCTCACGCAACTCGCGAATGTCTTTTCCGCTGCGGACGAAGCTCAGTCCGACGAAATCCAACTCATGCTCCAAGGCCCAGACCAAGTCTCCGCGATCCTTCTCGGTGAGGGCGGGAGTGCTCAGGGCGACTCCTGGCAGATTGACTCCCTGCCGGCTGCGAACGCGACCGGGCCCATCCACGACGCATCGGACCCATCCCGCCGCAGGATTGGTTTCGACGACCTTCAACGAGACCGTGCCGTCGGCCATCAGGATGCGGTCGCCGGTGCGAACGTCGTCAATGAGTTGCTCGTAGGTACAAGTCAGTTGGCCGGGAACCGTGCTTTGCTCACCGCGCACGAATTCGACCGTCGCTCCCAAGTTGCAAACAAACAGATCGTCGGGCAAGACCCCCAACCGAATCTTCGGACCAGACAAGTCACCGAGGATGCCGACCGGCTGCTGCAGCTCGGCGGAGATCGAGCGAATCGATTCCACCAACGTATTCAGCCACTCGTATCGTCCATGGGCGAAGTTCAGGCGGAAGACATCGACCCCTGCCAAGACCAACGCCTTGAGCTTCTCGCGCGATTCCGACGCGGGGCCGACCGTCGCAATGATCTTCGTTTTGGAAATCCGATGCTCTGAGGCTGCTAAGGACATGGTCTCACCGTTTACAGGTTGGTCCGGCGAGAAGGCTCGCGCGGAATGTTAAGGACGGGGATTTAAGGTGCGGAGTTGTAGTCTCCGACAAACGGGGCGAGTAGCGTCGGTTCGCACGACCTCACAACTCGGAAAGTGAAAGCGCCGATTCTCCGATTGACCCATTTTGCGAAATCGCGGTAGTGTCCGCGCGACGTCGGGAGTTCGATGTGTCTTGCGGACAGGGAAGGTCAGATGCTGTATCAATTCGTGAAAGAGCGCTATCGCCACTTTCGTCTGAATCGCGAGCGGCTCTCGGTGACGTGCGACATGCCGGTGACGAAGCTCGGTGGCCAGCACGGATGGCCGGTCCTTCCCGGATTGATGAACTCTGACAGTGTCGTGTACTCGTTTGGCGTGGGTTCCAACGTCGATTGGGATCTGGAAATGATCGACCGCTTCGGCGTGCAGATTCATGCCTTCGATCCGACGCCGGAAAGCATCGAGTGGGTCGCTCGGCAGCAGCTTCCGCGCGAGTTTCATTTCCACGATTACGGAATCGCGGCGTTTGATGGAGTGCTGAATTTCTATCCGCCGAAGAAGCCGGGACGGATCAATTACTCACAAGACAAACGTAAGTTCAATCAATCCGATCAGCCGCAGGTTGCGGGGCAGGTCTGCCGACTGAGTACGATTCTTCGCCGACTGGGTCATGCCCGCATCGACGTCTTGAAGATCGACGTCGAAGGGACGGAGTTCGATTGCTTGCCGGAGATTCTGAACGCCCGAATTGAGATTGGTCAGTTGCTGGTCGAGGTGCATTACCACCATCCATCGCGATCGTTCTCTCAAGGAGTCCAGTTACTGAAACAAGTCCAGGCCGCGGGTTTTGAGTGCTTTGACATCTCGCCCCGCGGCTTGGAATTCGCCTTTGTGAATCGTCGTCCGCTGGAGAAACGCCGCGCGGCCTGACGAGCCTTGGCGAAATAATGTTCTTCATTTTGAAAGTCCCAACGACGCTCCGACGCTCAATGCGGGAGAGCTTTCATCAGGAAAGGATGCCCGATGAGTCTTATGCTCGCCGAGAAACCCGCTGTCAGTCGCCCGCCGATCCCGGCCGCGATTCAGTCCTACTTGGGAAATTCGTATCCCAACAATCACGACTACCGAGTCGTGAATGGCAAGCTCGTCCCGCGTTTCAAGCTGTGCATGCGGCTCCGCAAATTGCAGCCGTTGTACCCGCGGAACATGACGAGTTTGCTCGACCTGAGTTGCTGCAAGGGTTACTTCGTTCTCAAAGCGGCGATGGTCTCAGGCTGCGAACGAGTGCTGGGAATCGATATTCACGAGCCGGACCTTGAGGCATGTCAGGCCGTCCGCGCCCATCTCGGAGTCGAACAGGCTCAGTTTGAAAAGTTGCAACTGCACGAGCTGGCCGACCAGATCGACGACTTCGGTGGGCCGTTTCAGACGGTGCTGCTGATCAACATGTATCAGTACTTGTTCTTTGGTAGCTCACGATCGCCGGAATGCTACCTGAGCCACGATGCGATCCTGCGACAGGTCCGCCGCGTTTGCTCGGGGCGAGTCATCTTCAATAACCGAATGGAGGCCGACCGCTTGCAGGACTATTGCCGAGACGTCGCTCGGCAACGTGGCCTCGAACAGGAATACACGGCCCCGCGATTCCTCGAAGCGGCGGCGAAGTATTTTCAGATCACCCCTTACGGACACATCGGCCGTTACCCGCTCTGGGCGTTGGACGCGCGCTGAGTGTCTGTGAAAGAATTGGCGAGCGGGGTGGCGTCAGCCCCCCGGTGGTCACGAAGTCCGTTGTACCGCTGAGGGGTCAGGCACTTCGGAATTTCGGAATTGGCCTCGGCCAATTCCGAAA
>JBJXEX010000204.1:0-13029 GCA_046156195.1 Planctomycetaceae bacterium
TCGGCACTCCAGACCAGAAGCCGAGTCCACCGCCTCCCATTTCGCCGACCGAGACGTGTTCGGCATTCATGCCGGTCACCGAGCCGACGAATCCGGCATACGCCACGTTGACGAACGGAATCCCGCCATCCGGTTCGGCGACGATCAGCACCGCGTGTTCTTGCAGCTTCCAGTCGATCGCGTAGTCGAGCACTCGGCCGTGATACAGCGTGCCGTCTTTAGTGGCGGAGTTCGCGATCGCGAAACCGCTGCAATGAAACAGTTCGGGGATGAAATTGCCGGCTCTCACGTCGGCCAGTTTGAGGCCGGAGCCTTCGGCGAGTCCCTCCAGTTCCTCGAAATACTTCTTCGGAACGTATTGCTCTTGGATGCCGATGATCAGTTCGATCCCATGTCGCGGCTTGACCTTCAGCGGGCCGACTTGAACGAGCGTGGTGTCCCCCTGGAGATCGAGGATGTTGTGCATGTTCGAGCGGACTTTATCCCGGAGCAACGCGCCGTGTTGATAGCCCATCTCGCGCGGCGTTCCCTTGAGGTGTAGCACCGGATAGCCGTCGATCAGTTCCAGCCAGCCCTTCCCACAACGGGCGACCGTTTGAGCAGGCAGACGCTCGGCGCAAAGCAGCCAAGCCAAGCCGATGAACGCAACACGCATGAACCGAAGAACTCGTGGAGATGGCATTGGGAAACTCCTCAAAAGAATTTCTGGCGAGCGGGGCTGAAGCCCAATGACACTCGCTTTGTGAGCCGATGGCGCTAGCCACGGGCCTCGGTGGGTGATGTTTGACGGTGAATCGCCCGACGCTAGCGCGTTCGGCTCACAAAGCGAGCGGGGCGGAGTCTGTTTCATTTCGGGGCGCGAGGCTATCGCGTTCGGGCCACGCCTTCCAGTTCGTTGACGGCGGAAAAACAACAGCCGTATCATCGCCAGCCAACGCGACCGGCGGAGTGCCGGTCGCTCGCTGTTCGACCGCCGCAATTCTTCGCGGCGGATTTCATTTCCAGGTAGCGTACTACGAATGTTTCAACTACTCGGCAAGCTGGTATCAAGGACTTGGCCGTTGTTGCTGGTCACTTGGTTGGTCGTCCTGGTCGGTTTGAAGTTGTCCGCTCCCTCTTGGAAAGAGGTGGTCGCAGACGGCGAATTCGCGTTCCTGCCGAAGAATTCCCCCAGCCGTGTGGCCGAGGAATTGTTTCGCAAGTCGTGGAATGAGCCGCTGGCGAGCAATGTTGTCATCGTCGTGCGGCGAGAAAGTTCGCCCACCGGACTTCTGGAGAGCGACAAAGCCTTCATCGACGATGTTCTGCGGAAGCGGTTGGAAACGATCGCGGACGAGGAGACCAAATCGCTCCAGACGCAGATGCAGGCGTTGAGGAAGGTTCAAACGAAATCGCTCGATGGAGCCGACGATGCTCCCGCGGAATCGGACTTAAAGTCCATCACCATCCGCACCTTGTCGGACAAGTCGGTGGGAAGGCTGCTCACCAGCAACGATCAGCAAGCCTCGCTGGTGCTGATCGAATTACCAACCGAGTTCTTGGACGGTCGCAATCAGCCGCTGATCGCAAAGATTGAAAAGCTGATCGGCCACTTGGATCGCCACGGAAAACGACAGGCTGGGGAATTGCATTCCGAGGCATTGCCTCCGACGGAGCGTGTGCCGCCCGGCTTGGACTTGGCACTGAGCGGCTCGGCGACGGTCGGGCGCGACATGATCCGGGCGGCGGCGGAAAGCTCACGCGACACGGAACTGTGGACCGTCTTGTTGGTCTTGTTCCTGTTGATTCTGATTTATCGGGCACCGTTGATGGCGTTCATTCCCTTGATGACCGTCGCCGTCGCCACCGAGATTTCGCTCGCCCTGTTGGCCTGCTTGGCCAAGGCGGGCTATGTCGATCTCTTCGCGGGGATCGAGGTCTATGTGAAGGTGCTGAGCTACGGAGCCGGCGTGGATTACTGCTTGTTCCTGATCGCTCGGTACAAGGAAGAATTGGATGAGGGGGCGACGCTGGATCAAGCGGTCGAGAGTTCTCTGTCGAAGGTCGGACACGCTCTGGTGGCCAGCGCGGGGACGGTGATCTGCGGCATCTTCATGATGTACTTCGCGCGGTTCGGTAAGTTCAGCCAAGCGGGGATTGCCATCACGTTGAGCTTGGTGATCGTGCTGCTGGCGGCCTTGACCTTCGCTCCGTCGGTGATGCGGCTGGCTCGGCAATGGGCCTTCTGGCCGCGAGCCACCCATACCCGCGTGTCGAACACCGCTGGCTGGGTCACGGCCACTTCGCTGTGGTCGCGGTTGTTTGAACGCCAATGGGGAAAACTGGCTTGGACGCAGGTCAGCGGACTCGTCCGCCGTCGCCCCGGAGCCGTATTGCTGGCGAGCGTCTTGCTCATGGTGCCGTTTGCTTGGATTGGCGTGCAGTTTCACGCCCATCTGAGTTACGGCCTGCTCAGCGAACTGCCGCGCGGCACGGCCAGTGTGGTTGGAGCCGAAGCGGTGGCGAAGCATTATCCCAAGGGGATCGCGGGACCGATCACCGTGCTGATTCAGTCGGAGCGCGGGTCGTTCCTCAACGAAGACGACGAGCAACTCTCGGAAGACGCGAATCAGTTGATCCAAAAGTTGACCGGACAACTTCGAGATCAGCAAGAGACTCTGCAACTCGCCGATGTGCGGACGGTGCTGCATCCCTTTGGCGGCGGCCTGTCGACTCTCAACGAGGACGCCTCGAAACGGCATGCGGACTCCGACATCCAACTGGTCAGCGGTTCCAATCCCGTGATGCGCGGCATGGCTCAACGGTTGGCCAACAAACGGACTCAGGAGCACTACGTCAGCACTCAAGGAGATTTGGCGGGAACGGTCTTGCGCGTCGATTTGGTTTTGCAGGAAGACCCCTTCGCCCGAAACAGCATCGCGCAGTTTGAGTCGATTCACCAATCGATCGAGAAGAGCGTTCCTGCCGGACTGAAAGTCTTCACGCTCGGTCCCACCGCCAGCATCCGCGATCTCAAGGTCGTGACCGACAGCGATCAGATTCGCATCAACTCACTGGTCCTCGGCGGCGTGTTCCTGATCTTGATCGTGTTGCTTACGCATGCCCCGATCAGAAAGCTCGTGGCGGCAATCGCCTCGAAGAACGGAACGGCGGTGGTCCTGCGAGAACTCTTGAGTCGCTTCTCCGTCACGGTGTATCTGATTGTCAGCGTCTTTTTCAGCTATCTGGTAACACTCGGAATGACCTTCGCGGTGTTCTGGGCGCTGGACCCCGCCGGATTTGTGGGACTGGATTGGAAGGTGCCGATGTTCCTCTTCACGATCCTGATTGCCGTCGGTGAGGACTACAACATCTTCCTCATGACTCGCATTGAAGAAGAGCAACAACGACACGGCCTGACCGATGGCGTCATCTGCGCATTGCAAAAGACCGGCAGCATTATTTCGAGCTGCGGCATCATCATGGCCGGGACGTTTTGCTCGTTGATGGCGGGATCGCTGGTCGGTCTGCATCAACTGGGATTCGCGTTGGCGTTCGGAGTGCTGCTGGACACGTTTGTCGTGCGTCCGATTCTCGTCCCCTCGTTCCTGGTGCTGCTGCATGAAGGTCGATTGACCAACTGGAGCCGCTTTTGGGCTTCATCCGCTGCGGCGATTCCCGCCACCGTCCCGACGAGGCAATCGTTGGATGTAGGGGGCGAGTAATGCTCCCGTCACGCTCGCGTTCTGTGTTTGTCGTCCTTGTCGGCTTGATGCTGGCGGGTTCGACCGGCTTGGCTCAGGAGTCTGTACCCGGCTGGCACTCGAACTTGGAGGACGCCTGCAAGGTGGCGGAATCGACGGGTAAGCCGTTGTTCATCACCTTCCGCTGCGTCCGTTGACCGGAGTGCTGGCAATGGGATGGGCAGGTTGCTCAGGAAGATCCCGAACTCCGTCAGGTTCGCGCGGACTTTGTTTGCGCTCGCATCACCTCGATGAGCCGCGTTGACATTGCACGCTTTGAGTTCGACTTCGACACGACTTGGTCGGCCTTCGTCACCGACTCGAAACTGCGGATCTACAGCCGCTACGGTGGCCGCGACGAACATGAGCCGGACGCACGGCTCAGCAAAGCCTCGCTGTTGCAAACCCTGCGCGAGTCGCTCGCCGCTCACAAAACTGCTGGCGAGCGAGACGCCGTCCGGCCCCCGACAAACCCGATCGCCCACGAACTGCTCTGGCATCCCGAACCGAAGTCCTCGCACACGCCGCTCGACATTCCGTTGTTGCGAAAAAACCATCACGGCTGCGTCCACTGCCATCAAGTCCGCGAATACAGCTTGCTCCAGGCGTATCACGACGGCCGCTTCAATCGCGAGTTGCTGTTCTCGTATCCCTTGCCGGAGTCACTCGGCATCGAGTTCGACCGCGCTCACGGACATCGCGTGGCACGCGTGCGAGACGGCTCGCCAGCCGCCGGCCACCTCAAGCCGGGCGATGTGCTGACTCGCTGTGACGATGTGCCGATTCGCTCCGAGTTTGACCTGCGTTGGGCGTTGCAGCGCATTCCCGCCACTCGCGATCGCGTGAACCTGCGACTGGAGGGGACCGATCGGCATGAAGTCGAGCTCACCTTGCCGGCCAATTGGCGGCAAACGGACTTGAGTTGGCGCAAATCGGCTCGCAGCGTCCCCGCCGATTGGGGGTTTCGAGGAGCCGCGCTCGCCAAATTTGAACGCCGCGAAGCCAATCTCCCGGAGACCGGACTCGCCATCCTGATCCTCTCCGTCAAGCCGCGCGGACTCAGCCAAGCCCTCGGCCTGCAAAAGGGAGACGTCATCACCGCGCTCTCAGGAGACTCGCACGAACGATCCCTCGATCGACTCCGTTCCGACATGCTGCGCCGCTTCACTCCCGGCGACACCATCCAACTAACCGTCCGCCGCGGAACGGAACCCCTCGAACTGACGGGAAAGTTCCCCGTCTGGTTCACCGAAGAAACTACGGTCCCCTGAATCGCTTCTGCAACGAATGACACACCAATGATCTAGGGTATTCTCCCTTCAAACCCGTGATTCCGATGAATTTCAGCCGATCCCGCCGCACACGGAGTCCGCGCCGACAAATCGCTCGCCCCGTGACGGTCGTCGGAACACCTTGCACGAGACCCAATGCCAACCAGACGAATGCGTCTTGCCATAACGCTGAAAACTCTGAACTGCTGATCGATTCGCGAACACCTCCCCCAAGAAAACGAGACCCCCATGAATTCTATTTGTCACACTTGTCGAGCAACGTATCTCATCCGGCGGATGCTCCTCATCGTCACCTGTTTGGTATTGGTAGCTCCGCTGAGTGCCGCCGAATTGGTCTATGAAGGGACCAGCGGGAGCGGCCACGGAAAACACATCGTGTTTGTGGCGGGCGATCACGAGTATCGGTCCGAGGAATCGCTGCCGACGTTGGGGCGGCTTTTGGCGAAGCATCACGGGTTCAAATGCACGGTGTTGTTCAACATCGACCCGGAATCGGGTGAGATCGCGGCGGGGACTCCTTCGAACATTCCTCACATGGAAGCGCTCGAGACTGCCGACTTAGCCGTTGTGTTCTTGAGGTTTCAGAATCTGCCGGCTGAGCAGATGAAGCATCTCGATGCTTACCTGAATCGGGGTGGCCCGGTGGTCGGAATGCGGACGGCCACGCATGCGTTTCAAATTCCTGCCGACAAGCCGTTCGCCAAGTATGACTACCGCAGCAAAGAAGCCGGCTACGAACTTGGATTCGGACATCAGGTGCTGGGGCAAACGTGGGTTGGTCATTACGGACGCAATCACCAGCAGAGCACACGCATCACGATCGTCGAGGCCATGAAGTCGCATCCGATTTTGCGAGGCGTTAAGGATGTCTGGGTTCAAGCGGGCGGCTATGTGGGCAAGCCGGTTGATGGCGACGTCTTGACGATGGCTCAGCCGCTGAACGGGATGACGCCCGATTCGAAGCCGTCAGAGACTCAGCCGCCGCAACCTTCCGAATGGACGCGCACCTACAAGTCGGCGTCTGGCAAAGTTGGCCGCGTCTTCACGTCGCTGTATGGGACTCCGGAAGATCTGACGAACGACGGTTATCGTCGGTTGATGTGCAACGGAATTTTCTGGGCGGTCGGTTTGGAAGAGAAGATCACGGCGGAAATGAACGTCGCCCCCGTCGGCCCCTTCAAGCCCAATACCTTTGGCAATCAAACACATGCTCGCGGCATCAAGCCGGAAATGTATGCCGGGTTCGACAGTCCGATTCCCGCAAACAACAACACGAAGCCAGCCGCCGCGAAGGAAGGCGACAAGAAGGACAAGCCGAAGAACGACAAGCCGGAAGCAAAGCCGGAAGCCGTCGCCGCTGATAAGAGACCGGCCAAACCGCTCGCCACCGGCAAACCAGCTCGCTTTGTTCGCATCGAGCTTCCCGGCGACAAACGCATTCTGACTCTGGCCGAAGTGGAAGTGATCAGCGGCAACAAGAACATCGCTTCGACCGGAACCGCGACTCAATCCAGCACCAACGGCGAGGGGACTGCGGCCAAGGCGATTGACGGCAATAAATCACCCGACTGGAACAAAGACGGGCAGACTCACACGACGAACGCAGGCTCGACGAATCCCTGGTGGGAAGTCGATCTGAAAACGTCGGCGAAGATTGAACGAGTCGGCATTTGGAATCGCGATGGCTTCGAGACTCGGCTGGACGGTTTCACGATCACGCTGCTGGATGCCGATCGGAACGAAGTCTTCCGCGCGGAGAAGATCGCCGCGCCGGAAGTGATGGTCATTGATGTCGAGAACGATGGCCGGATCACTTGGCTGACCTATAGCGAGAAGGCCGGAGCGCCTGTCAAAGGCGGAAGCAAGACCGCGAGCGACGCCGGCAAGAAGAACACTCCGAAGCCGTCCAATGATTCCTCGCTCGCCGAAGTGCCGGCGGACTATCGCGACTCGCTGCCGTTCGCGTTTAAGAAGGGGGATGTCGTCGCGATTCTCGGCAATGGCTTAGCGGATCGCATGCAGCACGACGGTTGGATGGAGACGGTGCTGCAAAGCCAATTGGTCGATCAGCAGATTCGCTTCCGCAACATGAGCGCCAGCGGCGACCGTCCGAACAACTACCCGCGCAGCTCCGGGCACATCTCGATGACCGCGTACTTGCAGCAGGTGAAGCCGACCGTGGTGTGCGCGTTCTTTGGCTACAACGAATCGTTCGACGGCAAGCCGGAAGACTACAAGCAGCAGTTGCTCTCCTTCGTGAAGAACACGCGCGCCGCGAAGCCGAACGGGGCGAGCTTCCCGCGCATCGTGCTCTTCAGTCCGATTGCTTTTGAGGACACGCGCAACCCGAACGTGCCCGACGGCAAGGTGCAGAACGTGCGGCTCGCGGCCTACACGCGAGCGACCGAAGCTGCGGCCAAAGAAGCGGGCGTCGCGTACGTCGATCTGTTCCATCCGACTCTGGAGCTGTTTCAGAAGTCGACGCATCCGCTGACGATCAACGGCGCGCATCTGTCCGACGAGGGCAATCGCCAACTGGCTGAGGTCATCGCTCACGAGTTGCTCGGCAAGCCGGTTCGCAGTTCCGGTGCGATGGAGTCGCTGCGTCAGGCGGTGCTCGACAAGAACCTGCATTGGTGGAATCGCTACCGCGCGTCGGACGGCAACGACGTTTGGGGCAGTCGCTCGACTCTGAGGTTCGTCAACGATCAGAGCAACGCCGATGTCTTGCAGCCGGAACTCCGCATGTTGGACGTGATGACGGCCAATCGCGACGACCGCGTTTGGGCGAATGCCGCTGGCAAAGACAAACCCGTTGACGACAGCAATGTGCCTCAGCCCGTACACGTCATCTCGAACGTGGGCGGAGGTAGTAAGAGTTCCAGCGCGGTGAAGGAAGGGACGCTGAAGTACCTCAGCGGCGAAGAGAGCCTGAAACAGATGGCCGTCGCGAAGGGTTTTGAAGTCATGCTGTTCGCCGACGAAGCGCGTTTCCCGCAGCTCATCAAGCCGGTGCAAATCCAGTTCGACACGAAAGGCCGACTGTGGGCCGCGACTTGGCCGAGCTACCCGAAATGGGAGCCGCTCAAGGCCATGAACGACGCGCTCATCATTTTGCATGACGACAACAACGACGGCGTCGCTGATCGAGTGACCGAGTTTGCGAAAGTTCAAAACCCGCTCGGCTTCGAGTTCTGGAACGGCGGCGTGATCGTCACTTGCCAGTCCGAGCTGCTTTTCTTGAAAGACACGAACGGAGACGACGTTGCCGACGTGCGCACGACCTTGCTGCAGGGCCTTGATTCCTCCGACACGCATCACGGTGCGAACAACTTGATCTACGGTCCCGACGGCGGCATCTATTGGCAGAGCGGCGTCTTCATGGTTCACAACCACGAGCATCCTTGGGGGCCGTCGTTGCAGTCGTCGGCGTCGGCGATGTACCGCTTCGATCCGCGCCGCTTCACGATCTCGATGCACGCGGGGAACTCGCCGAACCCGCACGGCATCGCGTTCGATCACTGGGGCTATCACTACGCGACGGACGGCACGGGCGGCCGAGCGTTTCAAGTTCGCCCCGATGGCAACGGCTTCAAGATGCACGAGCTGCTGAAGAAGGAAGTCCGTCCCGTCACGGCCAGCGAAACGGTCAGCAGCACGCACTTCCCCGAGTCCATGCAGGGCGACTTTTTGATCTGCAACGTGATCGGCTTCCTCGGCATCAAGCACTATCACCTGACTCGAAGTCCCGAAACCGGAGCCGTCTGGGGCGAGCCTGCCGGTTACGAACTCACCGTCGTGAGGACGAACCCCGATGGCACGAAGACCGAAGACAAGTCGCGCGGTCTGCTGATGAGCGGCGACAAGAACTTTCGTCCGTCGGATGCGATCTTCGCCCCGGATGGCTCGCTGTATTTCAGCGACTGGCAAAACGTCATCATCGGACACATGCAGCACAACGTCCGCGATCCGAATCGCGATCATGTTCATGGCCGCATCTTCCGCATGACGGCGATCGGTCGCCCGTTGCAGAAGCCGGTCGAGATCGACGGTCAGCCGATTTCCGCGCTGCTCGACAACTTGAAATCGCCCGTCGATGGCATCCGTCATCGCACGCGCATCGAACTGAGCGAACGGGACTCGAACGAAGTCATCGCCGCGACCCAAGAGTGGATCAAGCAGTTCGATCCGACCAAGAAAGAAGACGCGCATCATCTGCTCGAAGCGTTGTGGCTCCATCAGCAACACAACGTGAAGAACCCCGAGCTGCTGCAACTCGTCTTGAACTCGCCCGAGCCGCATGCGCGCATCGCCGCGAAGACCGTGCAGCACTTCGCGGTCAACGTCGAGAAGACTCTGCGCGGCGGCGTCATCGCCGAAGCCGCGATGCTCGCGTCACAGAAGTCCGGCATCCTCAGCGACACTCCGCAGCTCACGACGATCCGCATCGCGACCGTTCCCGAACGCATGATGTACGACGTGAAGGAACTCACCGTGAAGCCCGGCAAGAAGGTGAAGCTGACGTTCGCCAACATTGACTTCATGCCGCACAACATCCTGCTCGTGAAGCCGGGCAAGGCCGATGAGGTCGCACTCAAGGCGGTCGAACTGGGAGCACGCGGCTTCGATGTCGGCTTCGTTCCGAAGAGCGACGACATCCTCTGGCACAGCCAGCTTGTCGATTACGGGCAAGAGGAAGTCATCGAATTCACCGCACCGATGGAAGAGGGAGCATACCCGTATGTCTGCTCGTTCCCCGGCCATCATCGCATCATGCGCGGCACGCTGTTCGTGACGAACAACCTGCCAGAATTCCTCGTCAAGAACCCGCAGAAGCAGGTGAAGGTCACCGAATGGAAAGTCGCCGACTTCACCGAAGACTTGAAGCGCGTCGGCGAACATCGACGCTTCGCCGAAGGCAAGCTGTTGTTTGCGACGCTCGGCTGCGTCCAATGCCACAAGTTGAACAAGACCGACAGCGCGGGAGGACTCAGCCTCGCCGGCGGCGTGCAACATGCCGTCGGCCCGAACGTCGATGACACGACCAAGAAACTGAAACGCGACCCCAAAGCCTTGCTGCAAGAAATTCTCGAACCGTCGCGCAACATCGAAGAGAAGTACCGGCAAGTGATCTTGGAATTGGAAGACGGCAAGGCTCTGCTCGGCATCATCACCGCTGAGACTCCGACAACCCTGACGATCCTCTCCGGCTCCCCGGCGAAAGCGCACGACATCCCGAAGAAAAACATCGACGCGCGTCGCACCTCGACCGTCTCGATCATGCCCAACAGCCTGCTGAACACGCTGGAGAAAGAACAAATCCTCGACCTGCTGGCGTACCTGCTCGCCAACGGAAACGCCGACGATGCCGCCTTCAAACACCACCATTGACATTGAGTTTGATCGCGTCGGGACTGATGGCAGGCAGCGGAGCACTGTGATAGAACGACATCACCTTCTCTCAGGACATTGTCATCATGCCCAGTGCGTTCGTCAGTCACAGCAGCCCCGATGATCGGTACGTGCAGGAGTTCGTGCAGCTCGTCCGCGGTCTGGGTTACGACGAGGTCTTCAACGACAGCCACACCATCGAGCCGGGTGAGCTGTTCTGGCCGCGGATCGAGAAGGGCATCCGCGAGGCCGATGCCTTTGTCGTGATCCTGTCGCACGCCTCGGTCAAGTCGTACTGGGTGGATCGCGAGGTGCAGTTCGCTCGGCAGCAGGGCAGGAAGGTCATTCCGATCCGCATCGACGAGTGCCAGCTCCCCACCAGCTTCGATGGTCGCGATGTCATCGAGCTTCGCCAGGGTCGCGGCGAAAGGGTCAAGATCTCCGGCACACAGTTGGAGAAACACGCGCCGCGCATGCTGTTCGGTCGCGAGACGGAGTTGGCGGCACTCGACGCGGCGTGGGCGAAGGGGACTCTGAACGTCTACACGCTGGTGGCCTGGGGCGGGGCGGGGAAGACGTCGCTGGTGTTTCACTGGGTGCAGACTCGCTTCGCGGCGAAAGGCTGGCCCGGCGTCGAGCGGTATTTTGATTGGAGCTTCTACAGCCAGGGGACCGGCGAAAGCCGGCAGACCTCCGCCGACTTGTTCATCCACAAGGCCCTGGATTTCTTTGGTGATCCCGACCCAACGAAAGGCGGCCCGCATGAACGGGGCGAGCGGCTGGCCGGGCTGATTCGCCAGCACCGCACGCTGCTGATCCTCGACGGCATCGAACCGCTGCAATACCCGCCGAACGAGCCGCAGGCCGGGCGGTTGAAAGACCCGGCGCTCGAATCGCTGCTGCGGGAACTCGCCGCCGACAACCCCGGCCTGGTCGTCATCACCACTCGCGAACACCTGACGAACGTCGAGGGACACGCCACCACCCAGGAGCAGAAGCTCGACAAGCTGCCGAAGGAAGCGGCGGTCGCCCTGCTGCGGCACTTGCAAATCGTCGGCACGGACGAGGAGTTGCACGCGGCGTGGCAAGACGCCGGCGGCCACGCGCTCACCCTCAGCCTGCTCGGACGCTTCATCGCCGACGCCTACGAAGACCGCGACATCCGTCACTACCGCGAGGTGAAGTTCGAAGCGGCCGACCGAGAGCACCAGGGCCGCTCGGCGTTCAAGGTGATGATCGCTTACGAGCGGTGGCTGCAAAGCGGCGGACCGCAGCGCCAGCGGGAACTGGCCGTGCTGCGGCTGACCGGCCTGTTCGACCGGCCGATGGTGAAGAGTTGCCTGCAAGCCCTGCGGGCGGAGCCGTCGATTCCGGGGCTGACCGACGCGCTGGTGAAGCTGACGCCGCAACAATGGAACATCGCGGTGAAACGGCTGAGCGAGGTGGAACTGCTCTCCGTCTCGCCCGACGCGATCGACGCCCACCCGCTGATCCGCGAGTACTTCGCGGCCCAGTTGAAGCGGGACCAGCCGGAGGCGTACCGGGCGGCCCACTCGCGGCTGTTCGATTACTGGTGCGAGAACACGCCGCACCGCCCGGACGGCATGGACGGACTGGCCCCGCTCTACGAAGCCGTCACCCACGGCTGCCTCGCCGGACGACATCAGGAGGCGTGCGAGAAGGTCTACCACGACCGCATCCTCCGCGGCACGGGGAGCGACGGCTTCTACAGCACGAAGAAACTCGGGGCGATCGGGGCCGACCTCGCGGCGGTGGCGGCCTTCTTCGACGAGCCGTGGACCAAGGTGTCGCCGAACCTGACCGAAGCCGATCAGGGCTGGCTGCTTGCCGTGGCGGCATTCAACCTTCGTGCCCTCGGCCGCTTGACCGAAGCGCTGCAACCGATGCGTGCCGGGTTGGAGATGGCAGTTCGGCTGAAAGACTGGAAGAACGCGGCAGCACGTGCCAGCAACCTGAGCGAGTTGGAGGTGACGCTGGGCCGGTTGCCGGACGCCGTGACCGACGCCCGCCAGTCGATCACCCACGCCGACCAGAGCGGCGATGCGTTTATGCGAATGGTCAACCGCATCACGGCGGCGGATGCCTTGCACCAGTCCGGCCAGCGGACCGAAGCCGGCACCCTCTTCGCCGAGGCCGAACGGATGCAGCAGGAAATGCAGCCGCAGTTCGACCTGCTCTATTCGCTGCCAGGCTTCCGCTACTGCGACTGGCTGCTGGCCCCCGCCGAACAGGCCGCGTGGCGTCGCTATTTCAAATCTGAAATTTCAAATCTGAAATCTGAAATCTCAGATTGCCTTGCAGAGGTCGAACGGCGGGCGCAAAAGGCTCAAGTTATCGCGGTTCAAAATGAGTGGCTTCTCGACATCGCCCTCGATCACCTGACGCTCGCCCGCGTCGGGCTGATGCGGGCGATACTGGAAGCGGGTCCGAGAAGTGGGATAGGCACCCAGCCTGTCGGCAGCGGCAGTCCAATCGCGCAGAACTCTGACAGTCGGGAAGCCTCTTCGCCGGACGACTCGGCCAGTCTCCACAGCAGGCTGTGGAACGGAAAGCGGCAGCAGGCTGCCGCACTCCACGAAACGCTCGACCTGCCGCACGTCGCC
>JBJXEX010000215.1:0-55585 GCA_046156195.1 Planctomycetaceae bacterium
GTTCGCTCGTTCTTGCGTGACGGCCAAGCCGAGAGACCCCGCGTCCAAGACGACGATCTGTTGAGGCTTCAGCGAGATCAGCCCGTTCAAACGCTCGCCGAGAAGTTCGGCGGCATCAAGATTGATAGGCTCCCCTTTGTCGTTCTTGATCGTCGCGATGGCATTCGGCAGAGACAGCTTGGAGAGCAACGTGAGTGGCTGGGTGCCGACGTTTTGCAGGTGCAGTATGACGGCAGGCTTCTCGCCATGAGCGTGAGTTTCCTGCAGAGGCAGAAACGACATCGCCGCTCGTAAGCCGTTGACCGGCTGGCCCCAGACCAACTCGTCAAACGGCACGGCCTGACTCCCGTCGTTTCCATCGCGCGGAGGATCAGTCTCGCGTTTGACCACCGACCTCTTCGATCGGCCGTTAAACGTGCGGACGGCAAACGTCGTGGCGGGGGCGGTGATGTCGCCACTAATCGCAGTGAGTTGCGGGCTGTCGGGCCGATAATCCTTCATCCGCTTCGTGACCCGATCGGACAATCCATGGTAGCGCACCGCCGCGCGAAAGCGGCCGGCATCGAGCGGCAGCTTGAACGGACTGGACCACCTCGCCGGACGCAGCAAGAAGCGGTGCAACTTGCCCGGCTCAACGGTTGCGACCTGATGTCCGACCAACGCCAAGTCCAAATCGACAACCTTCACGTCAGGCTGCTCGATGAGCTTGCCGTTTTCGTCGAAGAGATCGACCGAGAACAGAAACTGCCCGAACCAGTCCGAGTTCGCCTTCCCCTTCGCGTTATCGACGCCGTTGCCGTTTCGCGTATTGAGCAGTTTGATCGGCTTGTCGCTGACGTTCTCCAGTTCGACAACAAACGCGACATCCTCGGGTCTTTCAAACATCGTCACTCGCTGCGCTGGATCGATGGCATCCTCGCTCATCGAACTCAGCACCGGTACCGCGCGAGCCTTCAAGCCGTTGACCGCCGGCCCCCATTCAACGTCCGGTTTCGGTGTGATCGCTGTTGGCGTGTCGGCACCGGCCGTGTTGTCCGCGAGAACCCAGGTGGGCGCCATCAGACCATTCGATTCGTTCGCACGGACGGCATAGAAACCGCCCGGAGTCGCGCCCATTCCCCAGCCGTATTGGCTCGGCCTTGAGCCTTGGGCTTTCAGCCGGCCGGTCGGCAACTCCCAAGCCAGTAGCCGGTGCGGAATGAGGAGCTTGGTTTCATCGACGCCCACATCATTGGAGGCGATGAACCTCTTCCCGTCGCTGGAGAAGCACATCGTTTTGACGTACAGCGGAGAACCGAATTCGTCGCGCAGCGCGTGTGCGACCTTCAGGGTTTGCAGGTCGCGAATCTCGATATCGACCTGGCAGTCTGGCCCTTCCGCGAGATACCGGCTGTCCGGCGAAAAGGCCAACGAAATGATCGTCCGTCCGACATGCAGCGTCTGCGGTTTCTCAGTCGTACGCCATTTCCAGTACGTCAAATCGTTCTGGTTGGAAACGACGAGCCACCGACCGTCCGGCGAAAAACCCACCGCGTCAATGCGCCGGGACTTGACGTCCAACTTGTTGATTTCTTTTCCCGTCGCGACATCAAACAACACAACATCCTCTCGGCTTCCCGAGACAACGACCTTGCCATCCGGCGAGACATCAGCATGGCCGTCGTAGATCGAGTGCGGCACCTGAAACGCTGAGCCGACTCGCTTGAGCGTCGTCAAATCCCAAACCTCAGCCAATGTCGAAGGGAAGGTGAAGTTCCCTTCGAACGACTTCGGGTGTGTCCCACAGGCCAGCAAATACCGGCGATTCGCCGACAGCCGTAAGAAGTCGAGGCTGAAGTCGCCAAAGGTCAGCCGCCCCAACGATTCTCCAGTTCGCAAATCGAGCACATGTTCCCCGATGATGACTCTCCGCTCATCAACCACGAGCGGCCCGACTTCGCTCGGCCACGCGTTGGCCGGTGCCTTGATCGGCTGACACCACATCGGCTTCGGCTGACCGATCGCCTCGATTTCCTGCGCTCGCCGCAGGTCTCGCGCTCGGCGCGGGTCTCCCGACCCCGCCGCTGGACTGGACCGCAGGTCTCCATTCGCGTTGTCGGTCGAGTTCGATTCTTTGTCTGAATCCGGGAGACCTGCGGTCGGGTCGAGGGCGGGGTCGGGAGACCCGCGCCCAGCGCTGTCCTCAGCATTCTGCGGCTGAGTCTCCGCGAAGGCACTCAGGCGAAGGCGCGATGCGGAAATCGTCACGCCGAGAATCAGAGCCACGATGGCCAGCAACGCGATTCGGCTTGGCCGAAGTTGCGAGGCGGTCGGGACAGACAGCACCTTGAGGACTCGCCGTTTGAACTCCGAGGAGTTGGCTCCCGACGCCGCCAGTGAAGTGGCGGGGGCCGATGTTCCCAAGCGGCGCAACGACGACGACAGCTCCGCCATGCGGACCAGAGCATCCGCGTACCGCAGTCGTTCGCAACCGGTCGACAGCACCAATTCGTCGCAGGCTTGTTCCCGCTCGTTGCTGATGCGGCGGCTGATGAACCAGACCGCCGGATGAAAGAACAACATCGACTCGACCACGCGCTGCACCAAGTTCACCAGCAAGTCGTAACGGCGAATGTGAGCCAGCTCGTGCGTGATCAACGCTTGCAGTTGATCCGGCGACAAGCCCGTCGCGGCGGCGGCCGGCAACAAGATCATCGGCTTGAGCACGCCGATCACCAGCGGGATCGAGACCTCGGCACACCACGCGATGCGCGGCAAGACTCGCAATCCCAACTCGGTCGATTGCCGTTGCAACGTGGCGATCAGCGAGTCGTCGCTCACGGTGGTCGACATCCGCCGCAACCGATGAGCCACCCACGTCCCCCGAATCAAACGAGCCAGCAGCAATCCACAGCAAGCGAAATACAGCAGCGCGATCTGCGGTGCCCAAGTGTAGCCCGCTCTCGCCGAGAGCGGGTGCCAGTGATCGCGGTCACCGACCGATCGTTCTGGAAGAACAATCGGCGACTCAACCGCTTCGACGGCGACCACCGGATGTGATTCCGAAAGAGATGGCTCAACTCCGACGAACGCCGGCGTCGCCGTTGACGGCATCGAAACGGAATCGCCGTCGACACGACCGGGAGCGATCGGCTCGGTGACCGTTGTCATCGCCATCGTTTCCACAGTCACGGTAGAAGCCGAGCCGGGGAACTCGATTTGCGAAAACGTGATCGCCACGCAGGCGACCATGATCGCGAGCGCCGCCACATGCAGAGCGTACCGCCGACAGGCCGAGGCCCGGCTCAGCAGCCCATCACCAACCACGGCCAACAGAGCCACCAGACACCCTTGCCACAAGAAGTGCATTAGCGTGGCAATCAGCCGGTACGAGAACGACGGATCGATCAGGTCGGAGACGTTCATGAAATGACTCCCGTGATAACCGCTGGCAATTGTTGCCCTTACTCCGAAGGAGTTACGTCACACAGCCCAGGGTTGCCGCGCTTCGCGGCTACCCTGGGTGCGAGTCATAACGACGTGATCTACCCCGAAGGGGTTGCGTCAGTGTCGATCATCGAATGACGCAACCCCGTTGGGGTAGATCCGATTTACGACCCGAAACCCAGGGTAGCCGCGAAACGCGGCAACCCTGGGCTATGAGACAGAACTCCTTCGGAGTAAAGGCAACAAACCGGCATCGCCTCAAAAACACCTTCTCACAAAAACCTAACTTTGAATGATTACAGCGCAGAGAAACCCGAATGGATCACGATTCGTTGAGCTTGCGGTTGATGAGCGTTCGCAGTTCGCGCAGCTCGTCGGTGTCGATCTCTTTGACATCGAACAGCTTCATCAGCACCGCCGAGGCCGACCCATCGAAGACCCGATCGACCACATCGACCAACATGCGGTTACTCACTTGGTCTTCCGAAATGCGCGGGCTGAAGAGGTACATGTTGCCCTGCAACTTCCGCTTCAGATACTTCTTGCCGACCATCGTATTGAGCGTCGTGATGACCGACGTCTTGGCCAGCTCGCGTCCCCCTTCGCCGAGCGCGGCCTGGACGTCTCGCGCGAGCAGCGGCGACTGCTGCCACAACACCTTGAGGATCTGCAATTCCAAATCCGTGGGATACTTCGAAACCGGCCGCGGCATGGCACCCTCCCTCGATCAAGCGGAACCAAGTCGTCTAGTAACGTAGACGATCCTAAGCCGCTTCAGACATGCCGTCAATAGAAACGACTAGCGAACTAGACGACTGCTCTGCCATTGCCAGAGGGTCGGGTCCACGAAATGTTGGCACTGGCGAGAATCAGGCTCGGTTTGCGAATCAGTCATTCCTCTCTCCAAATACTCGTCTCCCAAATCCCGACAAAGGCGTCCGTGGCCGCGATGAGTCGCCACCAATCCCCGGACAGCAGCAACGTCCCTTCGCGAACTTGTCGGCCGTGCTGGTCCCTTTCCAGTTTGATCTCGCTGATCGACTTCTTTCCGACAACGTGGCGAGGGACTCGACACGCTGTACGGCGGCGCGGGGAACGACCGGTTCGATGGCGGAGCCGATCACGACTCTCTGCTCGGCGACGACGGGCATCCGGCATCTTCCTGCTACAGACGGCGAGATTGTTCTTGAGCGATTTAGTCGATTGGCATAGTCTGCGGTCGGGCTGAACATCACGAACGGCGTTGGCGCGGAGCCGATGATGAGTTTGAAAGAATTGGAATCAACGATTGCTCAACTTCCTCGAAACGAGAAGGCGGAGTTGCTTCGGTTTCTGAGTCGCGAACTTCGTCAGTCATCGGCCAAGGAGAATGCCGCGAAGTCGCCTGCAACACCGGTGGATCGCACGCGCTGGTTCCAAAAACTGGAACGGCTTCGTGCGCTCACCGCTTCGGACTCGCTCCGCCCGACGCAGGAAATCCTGGATGAACTTCGCGAGGATCGGATTTGAACCATGAGCTACTGGGACACCTCCGCCTTGGCCAAGCTCTATTTGACTGAGGCGGATTCCTTGGTGTTTCAGGGCATTGCCGATCGCCCAACCTCCCTGCGAACTTCTCCGCTTGGCCAGTTTGAAACCATCCTGACAATCCGCCGTCTCGAAGCGGATGGCCGCCTGGATCCTCGCAAGGCCGAGCATCTCGTGGATGAATTGCTGATCGACCTCGGCGACGGAACCGTGGAATTGATTGCGGCCGATTTTGACATTCACGCGGAATTTCAACTTGTGTTGCAAACGTGTCTGCAACGACCGCAGCCGATTTCGATTCGCACGTTGGACGCGCTCCACCTAGCGGCGGCGATCTCGGTGGATGAAACGGAATTCGTTTCCAACGATCACCGACAACGAGCCGCTGCGGTCGCATTGGGGCTGACCGTGTTGCCTTGAAACGAGATTCGCTGTGACCGTACCCCTGAACGTCACCGAAACGGCGGCGGTTACTTTCGTTGATTCGCCAACTGTAGCTTGCGGAACTCGGCAGGGAAGAATTGAGATCCGTCGTCGAAGCCGGCGATTTGGGGGTTGCGGGAGTAGATCAGGATGTGGACCGTGTTGTCCTTGATGACCACGTCCCAGCGGTCGAACCACCAGATCACGTCGGTGATGTTCACCTTGGAATTGCTGGAGAAGGAGATGCCGTTGTCCAACGTATCCGGCCAGGGAAGATCGACTTTGAAGTCGCGATCGAGTCCGGGGATCTCTCCCTTGAGCCGCAGCACTTCCCCGACGAACTCCGCGACCTTCTGACCGGACACATCGTTCGCGGTCCCTTCGCGAAACGGCGGAAGCGGGAATTGGATGTCACTGACGTTAGCGCTCATGATCCACCGCAGAGGAACGCCGCGATGAGCCCAGGTCATTTCCAATAAGTCCCGTTCCTTCGTGCCGCTGGCGGCAAACACCCGGATCTTCGCGTCCGACGGCCGTGCCTTGGGAACCAACTCAACTTTTCCAGGCCGGTACGCGAATGGCAGGCATTCGGGGCGAAACAACGTGAGCGACTTCGTCCTCAACGATTGCGATAAATCGACGGGGATGCGATCAAGCGTCACGCCCTGGAAACGGTGGTCGGGCTGGTCCTGGAGAAAGCGGAGTCCGAATTCCGGAGTCAGAATCTCTGTCTGAGCGAAAGCAGCCATGCCACACCAGTCCGCAAACACGACTGAAATCGCCACCACGCTCGCGGCAACGACAGTTCGAGACATGATGTACCTCTCCGAAATATCGAGGGAGCTATTCGTCCTCAGCATTCAAGACCCAGTACCGTTTACGGAGAGGTCAACGGGCGGGAGCTTGATTTCGCCGATCCACTGATTCTCCGGGCCTTCACGGTGTTTCGCGACCAGCGTCACACTGAATGTTCCAGGCACGATGAGCGATCCTAAGCACAGACCATCGTCCGCAGGAATTGGCGTATCGACTCTGAGGCCCAGATAGGCGTTACCGGGAATCACTGCCCATTGTGGCTCGCCGCTGAGATGATTTCCCTTGTGAAGAGATTCGGGCGCATTTCCATTCGGATCCCAGACTGCAAATTTTGGTGATGGCGGAAACGCGAAGAAGTGAAATCGACTAAACGATGGCTGACTAACGAAGGCGATAGGTTTGCTGTCAGCGTTCTTCACTTCCAGAATGATTGGCCCTGCCCAGAGAGACGATTGTGTCCCCTCCTGTAACGTCACCAGCAAACGTGCCGAGAGGCCATTGACGGGTTCTGACCAGTCGCCCGCGTATGTACCTGCACTCGGAGAACCTTTGGGTTTCGGCAGCGGAGAATTCGCGACGGCGGGCGGCTCGCCCGGTTTGGTGCCAGAATTCTGATCGTTCGACTGCTTCGATCGAGGTGTGTCGCAACCGCAGGTAACCAATGCCACAACCAAGTACAGGGTTGAAGTGTAGATTTTCATGGGGGGCTCCTCGGTGAGATCTCGATATAGATTTGGCATCGCGGAAGAGCGGACTGCAAGTTCTTCAGACCATCCTCAGTCATTCGGGGCCGATCGGTAGACGTCCAGTAGCTCATTCAAAAGTTTGTCTGGCAGTTTGTTGTTTTTGCGCTGCCTCAACTCTTCAAGAAACTGGGGATACTTCTTTTGTTTGATCTCGATGAGCGCACTCCCCAACATGATCGCTTTCTGTAAGTCGTTGGCGACCGATTCCATCTTTTTGACAACCGGTTCGACGGATCGCTCGCCTAAGCGTCCCAAGGCATGTGAGGCGGGCCATCCGTCACCCTTGTGCTGAAAGTCGAGACGATCGAGCAAGGGGTCAATCACCACGTCCGAATCCGTGAGGCTCAGCAGCCGGATGGCGTAGAGCTGCCGATCGGAAAGTCGTTTTTCCTTTTGATCGATCGGAGGCAGGATCTTGATCAGGAATTGAATTTGATCTTCCTTCGAGGCCAACGCATTGGCTTCGTTGACGAGGTTCTCGCCAACGACGATCCGCGAACCAGGAAGGAAATAGGGGAAGGCGAATTTCTCCTCACCGCGTACTCGTTGTTCGTCCGCGTAGGGGACGTCCTGCACGACTTCTCTGGGAATACCCGGCTCAAAGCCAGTTACCTTCCCGCCCCCCTTGGCATTCGGAGGGGCATCGACGGAAATGGCGATGTCGTCATAGACGAGAATCAATTGCCCGACTCGCATGCCGTGCGCGAGTCGGTAATGCCGTCCCTTCAGCGCGATCAGTTCGTCAAAGGTCATGCCGACTTTGATCTCGGCGTTGACCTTCGACGCTTTGAACGTCTTGTAGCACAGGCGAATCCCCTTCGGCTCGTCGGTCTGCGCGAGCAACTGCAAGATGCCGTCCGTGCCATCGGCGGTGCGGAAGAAGTAGGTCGCCTTTTCGTCGGGGTCATACGGCAACTTCGTCAGCGCCCCCACGCGGTTGCTGGCGAGCTCCTGTTGCAGTTCCGCCTCCGACATATTCCAGCCATCGGGTTTCGTTCTCACTCCTCGAAGTGAGCGGCCCTGCAATCCCGCCGGAGCCTCGTTCGGCCGAGCATCGAGCGGGCAGACATCCATCTTTTTCTGTTCTGGGCGGTCTTTCTGAGGCGGGTCCATCGTCAGCCCGCCATCGAGGTCGAGCATGTACTTCAGGCTGTTCACCGACAGGACAATTTCTCTTCGTTCCGAAAACCCAAGCGGCGGAGACACCTCTGACCGCGCTGGGCGTTGGTCTCCCGACTCCGCCACTGGGTTTGACCGCAGGGCGGCCGCAGTTTTCTTTTTCTTCCACCACGCGAGCCACGGTTCGGACTTCTCTTCAAACTTCTCGCCGGTCAGGCGGCGGAGGTGTTGATAGACCATGCCGCCGACGTCGTTGCCCGCTTCGAGTTCGCTCATCATCAGAGGGAGCGAGTCCTTACCTCCCATGCTGGCCAGGGCGGAGACCGCGTAGCCATGCACCTTCTTGTCGCGCAGATGCGGCAGCAGCCGCTTCATCGACGGAGGATGGTCCAGGTTCGCGATTGACGAGAGTGCTTCGATGCGGACTTGCTCGCTGGGATCGTCGGCCAGTTTGAAGAGGATGTCGGCGAACTTGGGATCGGGGCGATCTCGCAAGGCAAACGCGCACTCTTTGCGGATGTCTTCGACCTTGTCGGTGATGAGTCGCTCAAACTCCGGAGCCAGCAGCGACGGAGCTTTGCCGCGCAGGCTGCGGACGGCTCGATTTCGCAGTTGGTTGTTTTCGTGATGAGTCAATTCGACCAGCCGCTCGAAGTCTGCGCGGGTTTTGTCGTTCAATTCGATCTGCACCCAATCCATGAGTGCCGCTGCATCGCTGACGATTTCCGGACGCTCAGATCGCAGCCCACTTGAGATCGCTTCCAGGACCAACGGCGTTGAGAACCGAGCCATCGCCAGCCCGATGTCGAGCCGGATGTTGGCGTCTGACTCAATCAGCCAATGATCTCGCAGAGCCACGATCAAAGCTGCTGGTCGTTCGGCGCTGCACAGCCCGATGACATCCGCCAGCTTCGCGGCGCAATGACGCACGAGAGGCTCTTTGTCGGACAACGCCGCGACGATGACTGGCACCGCCCCCGCGATCTCGGCAGCCGGGTCGGCGGCCGGAGTGATGTCGTTCCAAAACGCCGACAGCGACGGATCGCCCGCGACGAACGCCGGTTTGTTGTTGAATCGTCGACTGAAGATTTGCGTGTTGAGATGCATCCAGCCGCGCAGTCGCAGGCCGTACTGATCCTGCCGGCGACCGTCAGCTTTCAGGCAGATGTGACAGAAGTCCGCGAACGAGCAATGACTGAGCGCGCGACACGCCGCCTGTTCCTGAATCGGAGAGACGGTGACATGAGCACCATCGTCCTCGAACCGTTGCGTGAAGTAGTCGCGTCGCAGCTTCGCCGGCAGCTTGTCGGTTGCTCCCAATTCGTCGATGACCCAAGCCAATCGCCGCGTAGCAGCGTCGCTCCGCGACGCTGATTCCGAGTCGCGGAGCGACTCGGCCACGCTGAGCAGCTTCAGCAAATGCGGCAACGCCGCAGGTCCGAGGGAAATCAACCGCTCGCGTGCCGCCACTTCGTTGGTCGCGAGGTCGTTCGCCAGTGCGTTGACTCGTTCCAGAGTGACACGCGACACAAACTCTGGACGCTGGCGATCACGCGGGACAACGAAGTCCGGTTTGACGGACAGCCACCACTTCTCCCATTGGTCGGGCGTGAATATCTGTCTGCGACCGGTCAGCTTCCACAACGCCGACGTCACGGCGATCTGCGTGACGCTCGCCTGAAAACCCTTCTGTTCATGATCGAGACTTTGCGTCCCGTCGAGCACCGTGTTCGGAGTGGTCTTCATCAACTTGATGAGCACCGGGACGGACTCAGTCCCTCCGACCGAACGCAACACGAGCGTCAGGTGCGTTGCCAAGAGGTCCGATGCCGTTAAACCGATCAATCGCTGATGGACTCGCGGAACGGCGCGGTCTCCCAGTTCGATCAATCGACGAATGCGCGGATCAAGCTTGTCATCGCCAGCGTATTGGTTCTCCCAAATGGGGATATACATCGCTTGCGGCGGCGCTCCGGGTTGTTGAAAGAAACCGCCTCCTGTCATCGGCACCAAACTGGGCAACTGACTTTTCGCAAGCTGATCGAGCAACACATCGGGATCATCGACCTTCGAGAAATCGCCAGCGACCGGTAGCGACTCTGCCTTGATCTTCACGGCGGTCGATTTCCCGGGCTGCTTCGCTTCGTGCAGCGTGACTTCGACGAGCTTTGGATCGCCGGTGGCGGGAATCGTCAGTTTCGCCGTGCCAACAAATCGCGGCAGGATATCGCCCGTCCGATCTTGAGCTTGGCGAGGCAATGGTTCGAATCCTTGCACGACGACGATGTAGTCGCCCGGCGCGAGCGGTTCCGTCTTGAATGATCCGTCGGCGGCGCAGTTGCGCGCGTCGAAGATCGTCACCTCGCGCACGTTGAAGTCTTGCGGATCGCGCGGAGTTTTGAAGCAGACAAAGGCCACCAGAACCTCGACACCAAGTTCCTTCCAGCCTCGCACCTGCCCGGTTGCAGGCTTGGCACCAGACCGCTTGAAGTCGATGGACTTCGTCTCGCCGGGCTCCAGCTTGATGCGCTGGTAGTCGAGAAAAGCGCCGCTCCGCACCGCTCCATTTTCTCCCCGAGCAATCTCGAAGGTGCGGGATCGTGCGACGTTGTAGTCGCCCGCCGCGAGCCCTTTCCGTTCCAGAGTCTTGCCGTTCTTCAGCGGCGACTCCGTCGAGACAGCCTCCATCCCTCGTGCGGCGCGTTCAACGAAAACCTTGGTCTCTGCTTCGGCACCAGGGATGTCGTAGGTAATCAAGATCCGGGAGTCACCGGCTTC
Organism: Planctomycetaceae bacterium; assembly: GCA_046156195.1. Lineage (GTDB taxonomy): Bacteria > Planctomycetota > Planctomycetia > Planctomycetales > Planctomycetaceae > SXKJ01. The sequence goes on from JBJXEX010000215.1 coordinate 10,836, forward strand.
GTCTGAATTCGGGAGACCTGCGGTCGGGCCGGTGTCGGAAGTCCCGCGCCCAGCGCGAGTGACCAATGGTTTGAGATCGATCGTGCCGAGATCAATCGTCTGAACCTTGTCCGGCGAAGCATCTCCCGGAACGGAGAATCTCTTTTTGCCTGACACGAACTCCTCGGCCGGCTTGGCGTCGCCGACCACCGTTTCAGCAATCGCGTTGAGCTCATACTCGGCCGGCGGCAAGCCTTCGATGCGGAACGAACCGTCGGCAGCGATCGCGACGTTGGCTCGACCGTACAGTTTGCCTTCGTCGGTTTTCAGAAACTCGGACCACGCTGCAATGTCTTCGCCGGTGTCCCCCCAGCGATGCGAATGCTGGGCCTGTAGGGAAACGATGAGCTTCGCATTCGCCCAATCGACTTTGTGCGGAAAGCCCGCGGGCAGTGCCAGTTTGCCGATCAACGTGCGTCCGGGACTGCCGAGCGCGAGAGTCGTCGTGCGGCCACTGGGAATTTCGAAGCGGACGACCAAGCCATCAATGGCCATGTTTGTTTTGCCATCTTTGCTGCTGGCGTATCGCTGGCATGTGCCGTGTTTTGCGGGCGGAAGTTGCTCGACGACGAAACGGCCTTCAGCATCGGTCTCGATGCTCTGGCCCGCATTCACATGGACGTCATCGGCGCGACCTTGATAAACGTGGTACTTCGCACCGACGACCGGCTTGTCGCCCATGAGGACTCGCCCTTCGACGCGGCCCCACGGTTGCAACTCGATAACGGCGGTGTCTTCGGCAGGCTTGTCGTCCGCCTCCGCTGACCCCACCGGTTTGGTGCGAGCCAATGTCGTCTCGGCGTTGGCTCGCTCGGCATAGCCCTCGGCATGTGCGACGACCAGGACCGATGGATCGATCTCCGCCGGCATCACGAAGCGGCCTTGTTCATCGGTCTCGACGACCTTCCGCAATTTCTCGCCGTGATGGCCATACGACAGCTTGCCCACATGCAAGTTGACTTCGTTCGTCCACGACGCGAGCCCCACCTGCGCCTTCGCCGCCGGCTGACCATTCGGCAATCGCACGACACCCGCGAGGATTCGGCGTTCGAGCTTGATCTCCAATTCAACAACCTCGCCCTTGTTGACGACTCGCGTGATCGCCGGGCGATACCCTGCGGCTTCGATCCGCAATCGCGTTTTGTCCCAGGGCCGATCGGTCTCGTAGAGGAAGCGGCCGTCGGTGAAGTCTTTGAGATACTGCGACTGCCAAGTGATGTTCTTGGTGTCGTCGCCATTTACCGATGTCGGGACCATCCGAATTCTGTCGATGACCTTCCGGGTCTCGGCATCCACGACTCGACCCGTGATGCGTAGCGCGGGCTTCGTGCCGGCTGCTTCCTGCTTGCCGTTCTGTGCTCGGCTCGGGTCTCCCGCCCCCGCCGCTGGGTTGGACCGCAGTTCTCCGTTGGCGTTGTTCGGCGGGTTCGTCTCGTCGTCCGAAATCGGGAGACCTGCGGTCGGGGTGAGGGCGGAGACGGGAGCCCCGCGTCCAGCGCGAGCGCGAATCGTCACCGGTGTCTCGCCGGTGACGAGCACCTGCTGCCAATCATCTGCCTTTGGAAACCCGTCGTCCCCTTTGCCGTTGTTCCGGACGAGGCTCCGGAAATTGATGCTGTACCGCAGTGTGTATTTGCCGGGCTTTTTGAGGAGACCGATTCCGGAGGTCAGCGCGTGCAGTTCAGCGATCTCACCGGGTCTCAGGGTCCAGCGGACCATGATCGGCCATCCGGAGATCCACCTGCCTTCCAGCCGTTTGGTTTCGCCGGTTTCATTCGTGGCTGTGACCTCATCGAGCTGCCGCGCCATTTCGCTGACGAACTTGATCGTGCGGTCGGAGACATTCTTCACATGGAAGATGGTCCTGACTTCAGGCTCTGTGGGAAATGTTCCAGGCGGGTCATTAGTCGGGGCACTTCCAGGTAACGGTTGAAACTCGACGGCCGCTTGCAGCCCGTCTTTGACCGCTCCCCACACAAGCGGCTGAGGTTTCGGTGCCGAGGGATCATTGGCAACCATGAACGCGACTTCGTTCGACGTGACTTCTCCCGACCAAGCCTTCGCTCGCGGAGCGTTCGGAAAATTCTTCTGGAAGTATGCCAGCGCTTTGTCGCTCGCTCCTCGATAACGAACCTTCGCGAGATAGCTTCCCGGTGGCAGTCGATGATCCATCGGTGCGTGAAACTTCGCCGGTCGTAACTGCACGACGAGCGACTTGCCCGGAGCAATCTCGTGAGTCAATGCCCCGTTCAAGAGGTGCGGCATTTCCAAAAAGGCACGCGAAGCCCGAGGGATTGGATGGCCGTCGGCATCGGTGAATTCCAACTCGAACAAATGCGGAGCGAAGAATTCGGGAGCCAACTTCCCCTCAAACATCGGCTGCCCTTTGGCCTCATGCCGAACACCGATCAACGTCACCGGCTTGTCGCTGACGTTCTGCAACTCGACCGCAAACGTCACGTCCTCACCACGAGCGAACCGATCCGCCGACTTGGAGAGATCCGGCGACTCGTCACTCGCCGTCGTCGGCACGGCGACCAGACGACATCGCAGAGCGTTCGATTCCACGACGGGAATGCTCTCGACTTTAAATTTCACGTCGGTCGTCTGCCCCGGTTGCAACGACACATTCTCGAATGTGGCCCAATGCCGATACGGACGCATGCGGTACTCGAAACGGGCGATCCGCTCGCGCGGGAGTTTGAAGCCGAGCGTCACTTCCTGGCCGTTGTTGCTGGAAGAAGTCGATCGTGTCTCCTGGCCAGCATTGTCGATGGCGACCAATCGCCAATCGGCCTTTTTTTCAATCCCGTCGATCGGCTTGAGCACGAGTTCGGTTTGGCCGTCGATCGAGTCCACTCGCACCGGTTGGATGAGGTCATAGAGCGGCTTCACGTCCGGCGGCACCTCCACTGCGGCGAGCTTGCTTCCCTCGGCGCTGATCCCTTGAGCCGGCCCCAGCGGTTCGAGGCTCAGGCCAATGCCGACGGATGCCGTCTTTTCACCTGTAAACGGCCCCGCTGCCATGTCAGCCGCGTAAACGCCATTGCGCGACTGCCCGAGGAGGGCGGTCGCCACAGGCCGGCTGAAGCGTGTCGTCACGGCATGGTCTTTCGGCAGCCCCTGCACTTGCACCGCGAACTCGCGGCAGTCCACTTGCTTTGGATCGCCCTTCAAAACTGATCCGTCGAGCTTCTCAAACGGACGCTGGTCCAACCGAGAACCGTCGGCTCGCCACCACTCACGCTTCTCGGACGGATGGAACCCCACGCCCACGAGTTCGATTTCAATGGCTTCCCCGACTTTGGACAGGAATCGCAGCGTCTCGGTCCTTACCTTGGGCGTCGTTTGATGGCCCTTTGCCAACGAGACGTTCTCGAAAGTCACCCAATGCCGAAACGGGAGGAGTCGGTATTCGTAATGGTCGATTTGCGATTTCGAGAGCTTGAAGACATCCGCATATTGCGGGTTGAGATTGCCCCACGCCGTAGCGCCATACGGTTGGTGCGATTTTCCAAGCGTGTCGATGGCGACGACTTCCATTCTCGCCAGGTCATTGATCGTGGGCGTGTTGATCCAGCAGAGCCTGACGGCACCGGTGAGTTCCTGAACGTGATCCGGCTTCATCGTCTCGTAGGCGGCTTGGCAATACGCAGGAACTTTGACGCGATCAACAATCTCGCCCGCCGCATTCACCTTCTGCCACGGCCCCCAAGTGCTCTCGGTGATGCCGATCCGCGGCGATGTCTCATTGTCTGCTGACTTGAACGCCACGCGAACGATGGGCTTGTCCCGCACATGCGGACCGAGAACCAGAGTCGGGATGCGCCACGCGATTTCCTGCCCTTTTTGCAGTCCAGTGACTCGACACAACAGTTCGTGCGTCGCGTCCTCCGCCTGCGTCAATCGTTTGGGCCACTCGCTCAATTCTTGGAACGAGCCACCATCGGGACGCCAACAGTCCGAGGTGTTCATCGTCCCCGGTTTTGCGACGCCCAAGAGTTCGACTTCAACACCGTCCAACAATTTGGCGATGAACGGCTCGCGGCGCAGTTCGGGAGTCTTTCCAACCGACGACTTCACCTCGGTCTTGTGTCCCGGTTGAAACGAGACGTTCTCGAACGTGATCCAATGTCGGTACGGCCGCAGTCGGAAGCGGAAGTGCGCGACGCGGACGAGCGGGATCGGATACGTCCAGCCGTGCTTGCCATCGACGATCGAAAATGCCGCCCCCTTCACCGGCTGGCCATCGACATCGACGAGTTGCATCTCCGTCGAAGCACGCATTCGGGAAACATCGATCGGCAGTGTGTCCAAGCGAGCCTGGCCATTGACCTCGCGAAACGTCACATCGGCGATGTCTTCATAAGCCACGAGCAATTCTTCGGGAATTGGACCATCGGCTTCTTTGGTCTGATTCGGTCGAACCCGTTGCCATGGCCCCTGTTCCCCGGCGCCGACAGCAACTCGCACGATCCCCGACTTGATTCCTGGCAGCGGTCCAGCATTCGTGAGCGACTCGCGAACGACAGACGCTTCCGAGACGTCGGTTCCTGAGGACGCCGTGCTTTCCCGCGTCCCGTCGATGACGACCCAAGTGTTGTCGACGCCTTCAAGATTCCTTCCGCGAATTCTCACGGCCACTGAGGACCAGTCTTGCCAGTGCTTCTTGTCCGTTTCGGCAAACGGCTTCGGAAATGAAAGTTGTGTTAACGGCGATTGCTCCAGCCGTTCGCCGTCAGGCCGCCACCAAGGATTGAGCACGACCGATGGGCTGCTCTTTCCTTCCGGGAAAAGGCTCAAGTAGTTCGCGACTCCGAGCAATTCGACGGTCAGTCCATCCGGTGTGGTGATCGAAAACGGATCGGTTTCGAGTGTGGGTTTCTGATTCGACGCTCCCGACTGGATCGTGACGATCAGCGCGATGAGCGGGATGCAGACGGAAACCATCAACACGCGCGGACTGATTCGCAGTGACGGAGTCGCTGACTCGCCCAACAACCGCGCGATGCGTTGCCGCAGGTTCGAGGGTTTGTCGCCGGTGGCCAGCAGGCTGACGGCGGCGATCGAGCGGCCGAGCATCGAGGTGCGGCTGAGTTCGGCGACTCGGAGCAGCGACTTGGCGTAGTCCAGCGGCATCGCTCCGCAGGCGACGACGAGGTCGTCGCAGCAGTGCTCACGCTCGTCCCGAATGCGGTGCGAGACCCACCAGACTGCCGGATGCGCGAACAGCAACGACTCGATCACTCGTTGCAGCAGATTCACGAGATGGTCGTAGCGCCGCAGATGAGCCAGTTCGTGAGCCAGCACCGATTCGATCTGCTCTGCCGACAAGCCGCTGGTCAGCGCCACCGGCAACAAGATCATCGGCTTGAGCACTCCGACCACAGTCGGCACGGTCACCCGTTCGCAGTACGCCAGCACCGGCAGCAGCTTCAGGCCCAGCGCCGCCGCTTGCCGCCGCATTGCCTCCAACAACGCCGAGTCGTCAATCAAATGGACTCTTCGTCGCAACCGCCGCCCGCCCCAGAGACCGATCACCAGTCGCAGCAACATCAACGCCACGCCGCACAGATAGGTGGTCGTCAACTGCGGAGCAAACTGCTGCCACCAACTTCGCTCATCGACCGGCGGCAGCGGCGGAATTGGAGCGGTGTCGTGGACATCGAGCGGTGCGACTGGCGGACTCACGGGCACGTTGGAAACGTGCCCCACGTCGGAAGCTTCCTCGGTCGGAGTGACCGGAATCATGGGCTCACTCGGCGCGAGCACCTCACGAACGATCGCCTGGGTGTCGAGCGTCGCAACGTGACTGACCGGCTGCATCAACCAGCCGAGCGTCACGATCGGGCAAGCCGCCATCAACAACAGCGCGGTGAGCGACAACCAATACCGCGCCGACACAAACTTCGTGGCTCGCAAAGCAATCGCCAGCGCGACGGCAATCAACGTTCCTTGCCACAGAAAGTGCCCCAGCGTGAGCACGAACGACGAACACCACTCTTGTTGAAACCAGGCAGGCATGTTGATTCCCTCGTGTCTCGTCGCTGAAGTCGCCAAGACTTCAGACATCAGGTCGTCCGATTCCGGGAGACCTGCGATCGGGTGGCCCTCGCGATCAAAGGCAACGCATGACACGCGAGGATTTGGCAACGCGACGTCGGCGCGTTGATGATTTACTGTGGCAGCATCAACGCGACGACATCACCACGCTTCACTTTGAATTCCGGCAGCAGTTGGCCGAAGTCGTGTTTTGCCGGTGGGTTGTTTTGCGCTGCCGCCGCGACAGTGATCAGGACGATGCCGAGAATCAGACTTCGAGCGAACATGAATTGTCTCCTTTTGCTTGAAATGTCCAAAGACGATTACACCACACAGTGAAGTTGACCAAAAAGAGGGCGATCACTCCCCCATCGTGTTCTGGTCGTGAATCGACGTCACGATCCAATGATCCGGCAACAGCAACCTCGGTTTTCGCAACACCCGTAGCTCAGGCGGCTCGCCTGAGTTGTCCTCCTTCTGAGCCGACGTCACTTCCACAACCTTCGTTGGTATCCACAGCGGCATGTTCCAGCGACGATGCAAGCGGAAGTCGTTGGGATAGAAGTGGGCTTCACCCGCATGGGCATAGACGTGGAAAGTCTCGGCACCGACGACGTAGGGCAGCGACAAGGCTTGCGGCTCGTTCGTTGAGCCGGTGAAGGCGCGCAGGATCGTGACATAGCGACCTTCCGGCAGCGGTTCGATTTGAAAGACTCCGTCAGGGCCGCATGTTGTCGCGGTGATCGTTTCGCGAACCGCTTCGTAGTCGATGTAGGCGTCGGGGTTGGAAGCATCCATTTGGCCCTTCGCAACGGGATGCACCGTCAGGAAGGCTCCGGCCACCGCGTGCTCGCGCAGCATCTTCCACTGACCTTTCGGAGCCACTCGCTTGTCGCCCGATTGTGAGAACTCGACGGTGGTGACTTTTCCGACCGCGACTTCGACGACCTGCCGCTGGCATTCGATGACCGCTTGCTGCTGACCGACCTTCAACGTCATCTCGCGTGCGACGGTGTAGCGTCCGGGAGCCAGCGACACGTCGTCGGGTTGAGCACCGTTCTTGATCGTTCGCCGCAACGTCTCGTTTTTTCCATCGAGCGGCTTGATGACAATTGTGGCTTGAGAGGCAGCCCCCGGCATGTCGTAGCCCAGAGTCAATCGGCCTTGCCCTGCTCCGACGTTGTTGGCATTGGCGGTCGCTCGAACGACCTCAGGCTGAGGATGCGCGTCGCGCAACCACAAGCGAGCGTTACCAGTTTCCAATGAGATCGGTGAAGCGATGGTGCCCCGAACTCCCATCCGCGTTCTAAGCCGATAGAGCCCGCCGTCTTCGACCAAGAAGCAATTGACCTTCGGCAGCTTGCTCCAGTCTTTGTCGTTCGCGGCGGGTCGTTGCACCAACTGAAACTCCTGCGATGCGATGACCAGCATCTCACCCGGTTCCAGAACCTTCGTGCGTTCGCGATTGGCCGGAGCATGACCCTCGGTTCGCGCCACGCCCGTCTTGTTGCGCCACGGTTGGACCGCGCTGTAGTTGTCGTAAGCTGTCAGCGAACCAGCAGACGGATCGAGTTCCACCAGCTTGTCGTCTTCGGTCACTCGATAGGTGATCGAGTTCGGAGTCGGCAGCACGTTGCGCACGATGAACTCCGCTTGCACGGTGTCATCCATCTTCCAAATCCAATTGTCGGAATGCTGGAGTTGCTGCGGATGCTTGAGCGCTCTCTTGTAGCGCAACCCCGCTTGCAGCCCTTGCAGCGGAGATCTCCAGAAGATGTCTGGGCCACCCTGCAACACGAATGACGGCCGCGGCGTCGCGGGATCTTTCGACGGAGGTGCAACGACATCGAACGTCAGATCGAGATCGCTCGGCATCTGAGTCCACGCCGGAGGTCGCACATCAATCTGGTCGCTGGCTTTCTCGGCATCATTCAGGACGAACCGCAAATACGACTCAAGATGAAACCGATCCGGGATCATCCCCTTCGACTCGATCTGAAACGTGGCCCCTTCGATGATGGTGTCAGCTCCAGGAGCCAGCGTGGTCGTGAACGACTTCGTGACCGGCCCGAGCGCGTTCACGACAAACCGATTCGCGCTGTGCAACACCGACGACACTTTGTCATTGGCCACGAAACGCAGCGTGATGCGTTGTTCTTCCACCTTCGTATTGCGGACTCGATGTTGGAACACAACGGGTTCACCGACTTCAAATGAGTCCTTCAAGGCGACACGCTCGACACCGACCTGCACGCCATTCTTCGACGATCCCCAACGCACAAGCGTCTCGCGTTTGAGCTTCTGCAGTTGCTCGTCGGAGCTTGAACGGGGTTCCCGTCGATTGCCTGCTTCGGCCAACGCCAATTGAATCTTTGCCACGCGGACGCGCGCCATCGCGATGTCGATATCCAGCCGCGACGTATCGCTGCCGCCCTCGCGGGCCTTTGCGACTTCCGCCAAGAGCTTCTTCAAGTCGGCTTCCTTGCCCGCCAGTTCACGGCGAGCCGCCTGCTCATCGAACGACTCGTTCCCAGCCTCTGCCTGAGAACGAGTGCTGCGAGAACCGTCCTCCCCGCGCACTCGTTGAATACCGTTGCACTTCCCATCCTTGTCGAACATCACGATTAGCGAGTGACCGTCACCAAGCCCGATGTGATGCGTGACCTTCTCACCCTCAACAGTCTTGCGAGTCTTCAACTCCTGCCGCTTGACGATCACCAAGAACTGCGGCTCGGTCATGTCGAGTGACAAGCCATGCAGCTTCGGATACGGCTTGAGGAATTCCAGGTCTGCGCGGGCGTTTCCGTCTGGCTTCATCACGACGATCACTTCGCGTTCTTCGCCTTCGCGGAAGCGGACCTTCTGAGGTTTGGCGGTCCAACCTGGATTCGTCGCGGTGATCGTGATGTCTTCTTCGGGCAACAATTGGTAGACGCGCCAGCGACCATCGGCTTGCTGATGCGATTGAATGTCGAAGTTGAACTCGCTCGGCGGCGGATCAGCGTCCTTGGCGGTCTTGATGTACGACGCTTTGACGACGGCGTCCCGCAGCGGCTGCTTGTCGGGACCAACGACTTTCACCAACACCGACGGAGTCGCATACCACACGACTTCAATGCCGGTGATGTCGGTCGTCACATCGCCCAGTTCGAGCAGGCCGAGCTGTTTCAATTCGTCTTTCGGAGACCGGCGATATCGAAAGCTGTGATCGCCGTTGGATTCAAACGACAACTTGACATTCTTCGAACCGCGAGGAATTCGGATCACGTTCTGTCCATCGGAGGAATCGTCAGTGGGATCGTCAGAGTTGATGAACGTGTCAATCTCGCCCCAGCGAATATCCGCGCACGCCCAACACCACACAGTCATAGGGCGACCGGCGCTGTCGATGTTGCGGACATGAATCTGAACCATTGGCACGGGGCGAAGTTCAATCGGCGGAGTCGCCTCGGATAGTTCGACCTTTCGCAGCGGAAAGCAGTGACCGTCCACACCACCACGGTTGTGGTTGACGACTCGCAGCAAGTAGCTGCCCGCTTCGATCGGCGGTAATTCGAAGACGCCGTTCTCATCGGTTCTCGCCCACCGGTCATAGCCCGAAGCCGCATTCGTTTTTTCCAAGGCGGCGTCGAACTCAGGAGAATGTCCTTCCCGGTCAAGTTCGACGCTCCATAGGCGCAGTGGTTTTCCGTCTTGATCGAGGACTCGCCCACGCAGACGAAATCCTCTCGCGAGTTTCAATGTCCCAAGGTCGCCACGCGACTCAGGAACAAGGACGCTGAGCGGCGCGTAATTCTCCGTGAGAACCCACAGGACCGCGTCGCCGGGAGTCGCGACGAGTTTGCGAAAGCGTCCTTCCTTGTTGGTCCAAACGCGACTGATGTCCGAGTCTCGCTCGCCCGGCGCGTGCGAGACGACGTATAGCTCAGCCCTGCTGACGACCACTCCATCCGGCCCGACCACAACCCCCGTGATGGAATTTCCGGGAGCGAGTTTCATCTCCGCGAAAGTGGGCCGATCAGCTCGAGCCACGGTCTGGCGGATTTCCTCAAGCGTCATTCCGCCCAGATTGGAAATCGTCCTGACATAATTCGGATGCGAGACTTCGACCTTAACCTCTAGCCTCGAATCCGCAACTTGCAGCGGTGTGAACACGACCGCGTAATGGCCATCGGCATCGGTCGTGTGCTCGGTCGTGAGAGCGATCCGATCCATCCCCTCTTCCGGCGGATCGTCCGTCGTCTGCAACTCCACAGGAATACTGCGTCGAACGATGACCTTCGCCCCTTCAATCGGCGCACCACTGCCTGTTTCGACGACTCGCCAAACATAGGTGACGGGTTCGGTCTTCAACTCTCGCGTTCCAGTCCTCTCGTCTCCAAGCGGGCGATCGGCACCCTCACCGCGCACTCGTTGAATGCCGCTGCACTTGGCGTCTTTGCCGAACATCACGATCAGCGTGTGCCCGTCGCCGAGCAAGATGTGATGCGTGACCTTCTCGCCCTCGCCCTCGTCCTTCTTGCTCTCAACGGCCTTCTTCGTCTTTAACTCCTGCTGCTTGACGATCTCCAAGAACTGCGGCTCGGTCATGTCGAGCGACAAGCCATGCAGCTTCGGGTACGGCTTGAGGAATTCGAGGCCCTTCGGCAGCGACGTCTCCGCATCGGCGTCAGGGACGTTCTCGACGACTTCTTTCGGGAGAATGGCCTTCGGATCGGTGACAGAGACCGGCAGCGAGCCGCCGTTTCCCAATCCGGCTTTCACCCAGATCTTCCCTGGCTCGTTGGGAGGGAACCCCGGTTCGGCGATCGTTTCGTGATTGCGCGACGACCACAGTCCTTGGCGAACCCACTCCCGCCAGTTCAATCGCATCCGACCGGTTTGACCGGCTTCGATCTTCGTCTGTGGGAACGGCTCGCGATCCGCGGTGAGCCATTTCGGGGAGAGACCTCGAATCCATTCCCGACCTCGAACTTTTTCGCTCGGCAGTTCGCACGACAGGACGAGGTCTGCTTCTGAGAAACTCAACAACTCATGGGACCGATTGAGAATCTCGATGACGATGACTTCGCCCGCCGGCTCAGCGACCTCGACGACTGGCTGAACGGCGAGTTCGACTTTCTTTCCCAGCCAAGCCGGATCACGCAGCCGTCGCTCCAGAAGGGGCTGTTCCGTCGGAATCGTGATCTGGAAGGGGAGCCGTTGCGGGGAGTTTCCCGCCGCGAGCAACCACTGCGTGCCGACCGGCAGCCCATCGAGCGACACCATCCCCTCGCGATTCGGCGATCTCAGCCACACGTCTGGCGAAGCCTTGGGAAACCCGACCGTCGCTTTCACCACATCATTGAACAGAGCCTTCGATCCCCGCGCATCATGGACTCGCAGCCGAGCCGGATCGGGTGGCACGCCCTGAGGCTTTGCGAAGGGCGTGGAAGTCTTGTCGCCATCCTTCTCGCCCACGCCCTTCGAGGACTCAGGGTGTGCCACCCCTCCCTCCTCGTCGCGCAGGTCTTCCCCGCGCACGCGTTGAATCCCGCTGCACTTCGCAGCCTTGTCGAACATCACGATCAACGTGTGCCCGTCGCCGAGCGAGAGGTGATGCGTGACCTTCTCGCCTTCGGCCGTCTGACTCTCGACGGTCTTGCGAGTCTTCAACTCCTGCTGCTTGACGATCTCCAAAAACTGCGGCTCGGTCATGTCGAGCGACAAGCCATGCAGCTTCGGATACGGCTTGAGGAATTCGAGGCCGACGGCGGTTTCGTTTTCCGCCCTTTCATCCGCCTGGGCCAACTGCCAGAAAATCACGTCGCCTCGAACGGTCGAGCAGGCCAAGCGCTGGCCGTTGGGTGAGAAGACGAGATGATGAAAACCGTTGCCCCACGAATCTCGCGGCACGACGTTGTCCGGCGGAGCGGGAAGTGTCTTGAGGATCTGACCAGAAGAGACATCCCAGATCGCGATGGACGCATCCGGAGCAACGCTCGCAACGGTGCGGAAGTCGGGAGACAACGCGGTGGCTCCGAGAAACATCTCGCCGTCCGGTCCACCGATTTGTGACGTGATCAACGCCCCATTGTCTTCGGGAAACTTCGGACGAACGGCCTCCGGCGCTTTGACCATGCGCGGCGTGCTCCCTTTCACAGCGTCGATGAAGGTCACTCGGCCCCAGGCGTTCGTGGCGAGTCGTTTCCCATCGGACGACCATTGAATCGACGAGTGCTCGTTGGTTTCGATCAGACGCCAATTCGCCAACAGCCTCCCTTCCGGAACGCTCCACAGATTCAACTGCCCGAACCGATCAAGCGCCGCGAGCGATTTTCCGTCGGGATCAAACGCCAGGCTTGCCATGAACGTCTCGGCGCGAGTTCCCAAGAGTGCGATGCGTTTCGTGGTCGCTCGGTCGTAGAGATGCACGGTCCCGTCGGTCCCACAGTTCGCGATCAACTTCTCGTCCGGCGAGATCGCCACCGCATAGATGCTGTGTTCGGGACCGATCTTGATGAGCGACTGCTTCACTAACGCCGCACCGTCCCAAACTTCCACCGTGCCGAGATTCGTTCCGACCACCACCAGCGGCGACTTTCGTGAGACCGCGATCGAATTCGCGGAGCGACTCTTGTCCACGCTCGCCGCCGACCATCCTGCGTCCTTCCGTTCCCAACGAGCAAACTTTGCCGTGCTTCCGTTGGCGAACAACAGTCGCGAATCGTGCGACCATTCCATCCGATCGTTCTCCCGCCCAAGTCCAAGCTCCGGCTTCGGACCAACCGCAGGTTGCTTCGGAGCCAACGGATCGACCGCCTCGACCTTCACGTTCACGTTGGTCATCTCGCCGGGCACGAGCGACACGTTTTCAAACGTGATCTTCTGAGTCATCGGTCGCAGACGAATCTCGAAGTGCTTGATGTCAGCGGCGGCGAGCTTGAAGACGCGACCTTCGCCCGCTTCGGAACCGCGCGACTCGCTCGACTGGTGCGGCTGATCCTGTTGGTCGATCGCTCGCAGGTTGAACTCCAGACGTTGATCGAGATCGGCGGGGAGCCGTTCGCTGCGGAAGATCGTTTCGTTGTCGGCCTTCTCGATGCCGATGATCTGGATGAGCTTTCGCAATGATTCCGTTTTGGCATCCGCTGGCTTCTGCGGGAGCGCGAGACCATTCACGTCGATCAACCACGCGGGACCGAACGGCTGATCTGAGACGAAGACATGCACCGCGACTTGCTTCTCGTCGTTGAACCCAGCCGTATGTTGCAGCTTGAGGAAGCCCGGTTCGCCATCGGACGAATCCCAGCCGCCCAACCCGCTGCTGCCGCGAGGCGGGGAGGGAGTCCATGTCACATAGTTCGCCGTGATCGACGTCGCATCGCCAGCCGGAGTCAGCTTGATCGCGAACTCGCGGAAGTCCTTCTGCGACTCATCGACCCACGCCGAGAACAACTTCATCGGCGGAGCCGGCAGCCGAGTCCCATCCGCTCGCCACCAACCATCCGCCTTCCGCCGCTGGCTCTGATCGGGATACGAGACATTCGCCATCGCGACCCCGGCCAATTCCACCTCAATGCCGTTCGGCAACTTGGCGGAAATCTTTGTTGCCTTCTTTTCGGACGACGGCTTCCCTCGATACGGCCTTCGAATCGCAGTCGCGAGTTTCTCAGCACTCGCTTTGGAGAAGTCGCCCGTGATGACACAGGACTCGCCGATTTCAGAGCGCAGGACTGGAGCGGCGACGATCTTGCCATCGACCAGGATCGCCATCTTCTGAGTGAGATGCGCTGCGGTCAGTCGCCGCATCAACGCTCCACCTTCAGCGTCCAGAGTGAGATGAATGTCGAAGCGGGGCGCGGCGTCCGTTGAATGCGCCGCCTTGACGATGTCGCTCTTCACGACCTTCCAAGTGCCATCTGCGAGCAGCGCCACTTTGGAATTGTCCCACAGCAGCCCGCGCCATTGATCGTCGTGCTTGGCTTCGATCGGCAAGTCCAGTCCTGACTTCCCCGCTGGCGGAGGCAGGTTCGGCTTGATGATCGGGAACCACGCGACGTCGTCCGTCATGCGCTCTTCTTCCGTGATGGCGATTCGAAACTCCAGCGGCGGCGGCTTTGTGTCATCGTCGTTTGAGGATGCCGATTGATCGTTCGAGGCGACCGACTGCAACAAGATCACCAGCCCCGCCAACACAACGGCCGCCGACAGAGTCAGCACGCGCGGACTGATTCGCAACGCCGGCGTTGCCGACTCGCCCAACAACCGCGCGATGCGTTGCCGTAGGTTTGACGGCTTGTCGCCCGTGACCAGCAGGCTGACGGCGGCGATCGAGCGGCCGAGCCTCGGCGCGCGGCTGAGTTCGGCGACTCGCAGCAGGGACTTCGCGTAGTCCAACGGCATCGCTCCGCAGGCGACGACGAGGTCATCGCAGCAGTGCTCACGCTCGTCGCGGATGCGGTGCGAGACCCACCAGACGGCCGGATGCGCGAAGAGCAACGACTCAATCACTCGTTGCAGCAGATTGACCAAATGGTCGTAGCGCCGCAGATGAGCGAGCTCGTGAGCCAGCACCGATTCGATCTGCTCCGGCGACAAGCCGCTGGCCAGCGTAACTGGCAACAAGATCATCGGCTTGAGCACTCCGACGACAGTCGGCACGGTGACTCGTTCGCAGTACGCCAGCACCGGCAGCAGCTTCAAGCCGAGCGCCGTCGCCTGCCGCCGCATGGCATCCAACAACGCCGAGTCGTCAATCAAATGGACTCGCCGTCGCAACCGCCGTCCGCCCCACAAGCCGACCACCAGCCGCAACAACATCAACGCCACGCCGCACAAATACGCCGTCGTGAGGTGCGGAGCAAATTCCTGCCACCAAGTACGGTCATCGACCGGAGCTGGCGGCGGAATCGTGCTGCTGGGGACGACATCGGGCGGAGCGATCGGCGTGACTGGCGGATTCACGGGCACGTTGGAAACGTACCCCACGTTGTCGGCATCGTTGTGCGGAGCGTCCGAACTCATCGGCTGACTCGGCGCGGGTTCCTCAAGAGCAAGCGGCGGGGCGAGCACCGCAACGTGACTCGCCGGCCACATCAACCAGCCGAGCGTCACGATCGGACACGCCGCCATCACCAACAACGCGGCGAGCGACAACCAATACCGCGCCGACACCTTTTTCGTAGCTCGCAACGCAATCGCCAGCAGAACGGCGATCAACGTCCCTTGCCACAAGAAGTGGCCCAACGCGAGCACGAACGACAAGCACCATTCTTGTTGAAGCCAGGTCGGCATGTTGTTTCCCCGGATGAGGTTCGATATTCGAGAATTCGCCGCTCACTAACCCGAAGCGTCAGCGAGGGCGAACGCTTCACAAAACTTGGAATTCATGGTCTCGTGAAGCGTTCGCCCTCGCTGACGCTTCGGGTTATTTATGCAAGCGCCTCGCGTCACTTGCGTTCGCGCGTCTTGCGGTTGATCAGCGAGCGGATTTGCTTCAGCTCTTCGTCGTCGATGTCGGACGTTTCGAGCAGATGCTGCAAGACCGCCGTTGTCGAGCCTCCGAAGACGCGGTCGATGACGTCTTGCAGCATCGTGCGACTGGCTTTCTGCTCGCGATAGACCGCTTCGTAAATGAAGCTGCGGCCGTCTTTCTTGCGCTTGAGATAGCCCTTGTCAGCCATGATCGACATCACGGTCATGACCGTCGTGTAAGCCAGATCGCGCACGCTGGCGAGTGTGTCGCGCACCGTCCTGACCGTGGCAGGTTCGGTCTTCCACACGACCTTGAGGATTTCCAATTCGAGTTCCGTCGGATGCTTCGATGCCGGGCGAGCCATGAGTTCTCCTCTTCAACAATCCGCCAATTCGTTCCGCCACCGCGACGAGCGAGCGTCGCTCAAGATGACTGACAAACTAATTCGTTAGCAGAGTAACGCCGCCGCCCGTTCTTGCAATACTAAAAATTAGTAGTGAGACGAGGTGGCAACACAGTCGCACGACACGTCATGAAGGTGTGATGCGAAGCGTCGCATCACCGAATTCAAAAGGTTTTTCAAAAACTTGGTAATTTCGACTGTCTGACTTTCGCCTTCAAGACCCCATCCGGCTTGCCCGGATGGTGAAAACGATGGAGAGCTAACAAGCAAGAATCCACCACCCCCCAAACTCTCCCATTCCTCCGCCTTCGGCGGAGGAATGGGAGAGTTTGGGGGGAGTCGGTACGACATCAACTAGCCCACCATCTCCTTCACCAACGGCACAAGGCCGTTGGGGTCAAAAGTAAGACAGTCGAACTTGAGAGTTTCAGAAGCCCTTTGCCGAGTGGACGGTTTTCCGGTTCGGCGAGCGGATCGTCGCGTAGAGGCACAGTCCCACCAGAACCATCGCTGCGAGCAGACTGCGTTCGTAGTACAGGAACTCCAACCAAGTCGGTGGTTTCGCGTCGGACAGATGATTCAGACGTTCGCGGATGGCTGCGGCGATCCACTTTTCATCCGAGAGCCACCGCAGGGCGGTTGGCTTCAGGAACGATCGAACCCAGTGCAGATCGAGGCCATCGGGAACGCCATAAATCTCCATCAGTTCGACGGCGTAGGCGGTGGGTTCCAAGGAACCGACATTGGGCACCCGTGACTCTGCCGGCCATATCAAATGGGTCTTGAAGCCGCCGGCGAGTTGAAATCCGCCGCCGCTCGTGGAATGAAACTTTCGGAGCAGGTCATGGACCCGCGCGCGGTATTGATCGCGGTGGACGGGGCGTCCGAGAACCTCCAGCAGTTGTGTCGCACGCAGCGGCTCACTGAGGACAAGCTGCGGCACCTCGAACAGGTTCTCCAGCGTGGCGTGCAGGCGTTGCTCCAGGAGGTCTCGTTCCTGGGGCGACAAGTCATCGCGCAACACCGCCGCACGGATGACCCAGTCATTCTGATCGAGGCTGGTGATCATTTGCGGCTTCACGCCAGGGGGAGCATCCACCAAGACTTGTCGAAAGCTTTGATAGTCTTTCAACGAGTCGAGTTGATCGGCCGACAGCAGTCCGACTCGTAGCGCGTTGCTCAGGATGAACGGGCTTTGTTTGCCAGAGATTTCCTGGGCGAGCAGTTCGCGCGGCTTGGACAGGTCGGGATCAAGCTTCGATTGAATGGCCCAGCTAACCACGATTTCCCACCGCTGCCAACTGAATGTTGAAAAGGGGGCGTGGTCGAAAGATTCGACGTGGTGCTTGATCCGAGACGGAGTGGCTGGCCAAAGAATCGGATTCATCATCCAGGCCATCAACGGAACCACCACGATCGGGTAGATGACGGCAAACATCCGTCGACGCGCTAAACGCGGGGTCGGGTGTGCGAATTTCAGAAATCGCCGCTGTCAGCTTGGGAAGTGGAGGAGTTGAGGACGGCGATTTCTGAAATTCGCACACCCGACCCGTCCGCGGCCGAACTGCTCGCGCGGATCGGAGCGGCGCGCGGCTTCGTGGTGCTCAACGCCGACGATCCCGACTTGGCGAAGCTCTGCGTCGAACTGGGTGATCGTGCCATTCCGATTTCAATGGATGCCGACAACCTTCTTGTTCGACACGCTCGTGAGCGCGGCTGGCGAACCGCCTGCGTGCGCGGCGAGATGATTGTGTTATCGGAAGGTCGGTACGAGGTGCTGGTCGCGCCGACCTGTGAGCTGGACCTCGCCACGCTGGCCGCGCTGACCACTGCTTGGGGATTGGGGTTGGCACCGGAATCTCTGCACGCGAATGGCGAGACGCCGCGTCTGCCCGCGAATGAATTTGGCGAGCGAGGTGGCGTCAGCCCCCCGATATGGCGACGAATGCACCGGGCGAACGCAACGTAGAACGCGGGGTCGAGAACGCGGGGTCGCCCAACAGAATGATGGGTGGGCAGAATGATGTGAAAGTCGCAGGGCCGACTCCGCCAATCGCTCTTCGCGCGATGGACGATCTTGGCTAGAAGCCCGCCCTTCTCATCCCCTTCCAACGGGCTTGTGTCGTCGTGGAGCGCACCGCGGCGCAGGCTCGGCTTAACCGATCACACTCATGCGACTCGCGTTGTTTGAAGATCAGGCGGCGAGCGGTTTCGCTCCGATCGCCTGGATGCGTCCGGTTTGCGAGCTGCTCTGCGGGCAGTCCTCGTTGCGGGAGCGTTTGCTGAAGCATCTGTCCGTCGCGGAATGGGGCGCGTTCGTGCGACCCTTCCTGGCCGAGAGCTATCGTGAAGCTCAGCCCCAAGCGGCGATCAACAACTTGGATTGGCTCACGCGCGAGCCGACGCTGCTGGTCAATGCCCGCTGGCTCCCCGATGTCGCCGGGCTGCAACGGCTGGAGCATGTGCGGCTCGACGAAGCGGGCGTGATCGATCAGTCGCTGGTCTGGATGCGGCTGCATCCCGACGAAGTGCCGCTGCTCTCCTTAGAAAAATGGGACGATGCGATCTTGTCACTGGCACGCACGCGGCAACTCACCGCGACGACTGGCCGGATGGCAACTCGCCCGTGGGACTTGGTTCTGCACAACGCCAATCAATTGCGCATCGACTTTCAACTGCGACGCAGCGGCACACTGCGATCCTCACGCCTGCGCGGAGCACACTCGTTGGGAGCCAACGTCGCGGTGGTCGGAGACGTGGCCAATCTCGAAGTGGACCCGACCGCTCGGCTCGATCCGTTCGTGGTGCTCGACACGCGGCATGGGCCGATCAGCATCGACGCGGGCGCGGTCATTCAGCCATTCACGCGACTCGAAGGGCCGTGTCATATCGGAGCCGGCTCGCAACTCTTCCGAGCCAACGTCCGCGAAGGGACCACGATCGGCCCCGACTGCCGAGTGGGCGGTGAAGTCGAAGAGTCGATCCTGCATGGCTTCGTCAACAAGTATCACGATGGCTTCCTCGGCCACAGTTACGTCTGCCCGTGGGTCAATCTCGGAGCCCTGACGACCAACAGCGATCTGAAGAACGACTACTCGAACGTCAGCGTGCCGCTGGAAGGTTTTTCAATTAACACCGGCAGCACGAAGGTCGGCAGTTTCATCGGCGATCACACCAAAGCCGCGCTGGCCACGCTGTTCAACACCGGCAGTTCGATTGGTGTGATGTGCATGTTGCTCCCGGCCGGCGAGCTGTTGCCCAAGCATGTCCCGTCGTTCTGCCGCATCTGGCACGGCGTGCTCGACGATCAAATCGACCTGGCCACGGGAATCGAAACCGCCCGCGCGGTCCTCGAACGCCGCAAGCAAATCTTCACCCCCGCTCAAGAGCGGTTGCTGCGGCACGTCTTCAAGATCACGCAAGCCGAACGTGAGACCGCGCTGCATCGCAATCGCGAGAAGCGACGAGTCGCCGTGCCGGTGACGTGAGACGGCGACTCGACACGAGTCGGCTGCGAGAGAGCGTTGCCGTCAGTTCATTTGACAACATCTGCCTTTATCTGTGGGGCGGCATTGTTGGCGACCTCACATCATTCTGCCCTCCCATCATTCTGCTGAATCCTGAACAGCAGAATGATGGGAGGGCAGAATGATGTGATGCCAGAAGTAAGCACCAGATCTTCTCACGAAAACAAATCCTTCACCGTTTTCGGACAACGAAGCTATCCAGCGAGGCTGCGTTTCAGACCAACGTCACGGCCGCGAACGAACTTCCTGCCTTCGTGTCTCGGCGCAATGAGGCCCGCTCGGTGGGGAGACCGCCGGCAAATCAGTTAGACTCAAGTCGCTGGAACTTTCCGGCGGAGAGATCAGTCGAACGGCCCTTCGCGAACAATGGTGGCTCGACGCTTCGCGTCGAAACTCACGACGCGGAACGTCTCTGACAATTTAGAGCCGCGACCGTAAGGGAGCGGTTGCTTTATGAACTGATGACCGCTCCCTAACGGTCGCGGCTCGAAAAACTCACGACGCGGAGCGTCGTGCCACATTCACTGCGGCTTTGCCGCGATAGGATGCAATCATGCGTTGGTCGGTTTGGATGATGTGTGGCTGTTTGGCCGTCATTGCGATGGGATTCTGGGCGGTCGGCGAGGAAGCCAAACCACCAACCTTCAACGAGGCCACCAAGAAGATGACCGCCGGCAACTTCAAAGAAGCGTTCGACGACTTTCGCAAGCTGGGACTCGATCCGAAGTCCCCCGCGAGAGAGATGCCGGAGTTGCTCAATCGTGCGGTTCAATGTCTGCAAAATCTCGGCCGCATCAACGAGATCGACGAGTTCCGTGAAAAGGTGATCGAAGCTCACAAGGACAACTGGCGGTTGCTGCAAGCGGCAGCTCAGTCGTTTCTGAACATCGAGCACAACGGCGTGATCATCGCCGGCAAGTTTCAGCGAGGCCCGCATCGCGGCGGCGATGGCCGGCATGTCCATGCTTCCGATCGTGATCGAGTCCGAGCATTGCAGTTGCTCACACAGGCGATGCCGCTGGCTCTGAAGGATGACAACAAAAACGAAGCCGCGCAGTTTCATTTCCTCTTCGCGCAGGTGTTGCAGTCGGGCATGGGACATTCCGAGCCGTGGAAGCTGCAAGTGCTGACGGACCTCGCGACGCTCCCCGATTACGAA
Organism: Planctomycetaceae bacterium; assembly: GCA_046156195.1. Taxonomy (GTDB): domain Bacteria; phylum Planctomycetota; class Planctomycetia; order Planctomycetales; family Planctomycetaceae; genus SXKJ01. The sequence continues at coordinate 31,463 of JBJXEX010000215.1, forward strand.
GAGGGCTACTGGCAATGGTGGTGGCGCGGACAACAGCAGTCGGCTCGCGGTGCGCCGGTCGATGCGGACGGCAATCCGATTTATTACTCGACGCCAAAGAGCTACGCCGACGCGAAGTCCGACGGCGAACGCTGGCGCTGGATGCTGGCTCAGACGATGGAGCTGAATGTCGCTCGGAAGAATGAAGTGCTGCTGACCTACGCCGCGTTTCTGCAAAGCCAGTTCGGCGTCGAGACGATGGCTCACTTCGGCTGGTGGTCGCGATTCGCGGATCACTCGCAGGATGGCGGCAAGGCGAAGACCGGATCGTTCGCGGTTCACACGCTCGGCGAGGATGAGACGATCGCCAACCTTGCGACCGGAGTGAAACGCTTCAAGCTGCCGGATGAGTTCAATCCGTTCCGCGTTTGGCAGACGATCATCGCCAACGGCAAGAGCAGTGAAGGCCAGACCGCTCGTGAGTTGATCGCTCACTTCTACGAAAACCGTCGCCAATATCCCAAAGCGGTTGAAGCCTGGAAGGCCGCGATCGCCGAGTATGGTCCCGGCCACCCGACCGGACATGGTCCACATCGCGAAGTCGCCGTCAATCAGATCATCAAGAACTGGGGCCGCTTCGAACCGTCGCCCACTCAGCCCTCCGGCCAGGGAGCGACCGTCGATTTTCGATTCCGCAACGGCAACTCGGTGACGTTCACCGCTCACGAGTTGAACGTCGCGAAGCTGCTCGACGACGTGAAGAAATATCTCAAGAGCAGTCCGGCTCAGCTCGACGGACAGCAATTGAATCTGCACGACATCGGGCATCGGGTCGTTCATGAGAATCAGGCACAATATGTCGGAGCAAAGGCGGCCGAGTGGACGTTGAAACTGACTCCGCGAGCCAATCACGTCGATGATCGCGTCACCGTCACGACGCCGTTGCAGAAGCCGGGCGCGTATCTCGTCGAATCGAAAATGGCGGATGGCAACATCAGCCGCATCATTCTGTGGGTCGCCGATACGGTCATCGTGAAGAAACAACTCGAAGGGAAGTCGTTCCACTTCGTCGCCGACGCCGTGAGCGGTCAACCGATCGCGAAAGCCAACGTCGAATTCTTCGGCTGGAAACAGGAACAAGTTGCTCCAGACAAGCCGCAGTGGAAGATCATCACCCGCCAATTCGCCGAGTTCACGAATGCCGACGGCCAATTGCTGCTCGGAGCGAACCAGCAGCCGCAGGAGTTTCAGTGGGTCGCGATCGCTCGCACGGACGCCGGACGACTGGCGTATCACGGCTTCACACACGTCTGGTTCCAGAACCGGCATGACCCGGAATATCACGCTCGCAAAGCCTTCACGATCACCGATCGACCGGTCTATCGACCCGCTCAGAAGGTCCAATTCAAGATGTGGATCGGCGATGCCAAGTACGATCAGCCCGACAGCAACACGTTCGCCAACGCGAAAGGTTTCGCCGTCGAGCTACGAAACCCGAAAGGGGAAGTCGTCTTTACTCGGTCGATGAATGCCGATGAGTTCGGTGGTCTGGCCGGTGATTACGAATTGCCGAAGGACGCCCCGCTGGGTGTGTGGCATCTCATCGCCACCAGTTACGGCAGCGGATCGTTCCGCGTCGAGGAATACAAGAAGCCGGAGTTCGAGGTGAAGGTCGAGGCTCCGAAAGACCCGGTCGCGCTCGGCGACAAGATCACGGCGACGATCAAAGCCAACTACTACTTCGGCGGAGCGGTCACGAAGGCGAAGGTCAAATACAAAGTCCTGCGGACCAATCACACCAGCACTTGGTATCCGTCGGCGTCATGGGATTGGTTCTACGGCCGTGGCTATTGGTGGTTCGCCAGCGATTACGACTGGTATCCCGGCTGGCGTCGCTGGGGATGTGCTCGGCCGTATCCGATCTGGTGGAATCGCGGAGCCGAACAACCGGAAGTCGTCCTCGAACGCGAAACCGAAATCGGCGAGGACGGCACTGTCTCCGTCGAGATCGACACCGCGTTGGCGAAAGCCGTGCATGGCGACACCGATCACTCGTACTCGATCACGGCTGAGGTCGTCGATCAATCGCGCCGCACGATCGTCGGCACTGGCAACGTACTGGTCGCTCGCGAACCGTTCCGAGTCTTTGCGTGGGTCAATCGCGGCCACTACCGAGCGGGCGACGACATTCTCGCTGAGTTCCGCGCTCAGACCGTCGATCAAAAACCGGTCGCCGGTGTTGGCGAGTTGACGTTGTATTCGATCACCTACAACGAGAAGGGTGAGCCGGTCGAGAAGGCAGTGCAGACATGGAAGCTCGACACGAACGCCGAAGGCTACGCTCGCCAGCAGATGAAAGCTGCGAAGGCCGGGCAGTATCGGTTGAGCTACAAGCTCAGCGCTCGTAGTGACCGCATTCATGCGGTCGACGGCGCGAAAGACGCATCAAAGCCGGGACCGGATAAATCCGGTCACTACGAGCGCGAAGGTGGCTACCTCTTCGTCGTCCGAGGCGACGGCTTCAAAGGGGACCAGTTCCGCTTCAACGACATCGAACTCGTCACCGAGAAGCGCGAGTACGCTCCCGGCGAAAAGGTCCGGCTGATGATCAACACCAACAAAGCCGGCGGTGCCGTGCTGCTGTTCATCCGGCCGACCAACGGCGTCTATCTGCCGCCGAAACTGATTCGGCTCGACGGCAAGAGCCACGTCGAAGAGATCGACGTCGTCCAGCGTGACATGCCGAACTTCTTCGTCGAAGCGGTCACGGTCGCCGACGCGAAAGTCCATCAAGAAATGCGCGAGATCGTCGTCCCGCCGGAGAAGCGAGTGCTCAATGTCACGGTCACTCCCAGTCAGGACGAATACAAACCCGGCTCACCCGCAAAGGTGCAGGTGAAGCTGACCGACTCCAACGGCAAACCGTTCGTCGGTTCAACCGTGCTGAGCATCTACGACAAGTCGGTCGAGTACATCTCCGGCGGCTCGAACGTGCCGGAGATCAAAGAGTTCTTCTGGAAGTGGCGACGTCATCATCAGCCGCAAACGGAATCGAGCCTGACTCGGCACACCTATCAACTCTTGAAACAGAACGAACAGGGGATGAGCGACCTCGGCGTCTTCGGCGGCGCGGTGATCGACGAGATGACGATGCTGCAAACCAGCGAGCGCGGAGCGAGCCGTAACGGCATGATGGCGAACACTCGCAGGATGAGCGCCGCCCCTGGCGGCTTCGGCGGCGGCGCGCCGATGGCCGCCGGCCTCGCGAAGAGCGATTCCATGGTCGAGGCAGAATCAGACAAGGCCGCCCTTCGCGACGCTAGCGAGGTCCAATCGAACGCCGGTCTCCCGAATGCCGTGCAGCCGACCGTCCGCAGCAACTTCGCCGACACCGCCTTCTGGGCTGCTTCGGTGACAACCAACAAAGAGGGCCTCGCCGAAATCGCGCTGACGATGCCCGAACAACTCACCGGCTGGAAAGTGAAATGCTGGGCAATGGGACTCGGCACACGAGTCGGTCAGGGCGAAGCCGAGATCACAACCAAGAAGAATCTCCTCGTCCGCCTGCAAGCGCCGCGATTCTTCGTCCAGAAAGACGAGGTCGTGCTGTCGGCCAACGTCCACAACTATTTGAAGATCGACAAAGAAGTCGAAGCCGTGTTGGAGATCGACAGCCGGTTAATGAAGTTTGTGAGCGGCACGGCGCTAGCCGCCGGTGATTCTCAGGCGTCAAAACCGGCGGCTAGCGCCGTGCCGCTCAAAGAAGGCGCGCCCGCTGCCCCGCTAATTCGCCTGTCAAAGCGCATCCGTGTCAAAGCTGGCGGCGAAGAACGTGTCGATTGGCGAGTCGCCGTCATCGACGAAGGCGAAGCCGTCGTCCGCATGTCCGCGCTCACTGACGAAGAGTCCGACGCGATGGAACAAAAATTCCCCGTCTACGTCCACGGGATGCTCAAGACCGAAAGTTGGTCGGGAGTCATTCGGCCGGACAACACAACGGGCAAGCTCACGATCAACGTCCCGAAAGAACGCCGAGCGAATCAGTCGCGCCTCGAAGTCCGATACTCGCCGACGCTGGCCGGGGCGATGGTCGATGCGCTGCCGTATCTCGTCGATTACCCCTATGGCTGCACCGAGCAAACGCTCAACCGCTTCCTGCCGACCATCGTCACACAACGCATCCTGCGAAACATGGGGCTTGATCTCAAAGCGATCAAAGACAAGCGGACGAATCTGAACGCTCAGGAAATCGGCGACGACGTGGAACGGATGAAAGGCTGGAAACGCTTCGATCGCAACCCGGTCTTTGACGAGGCCGAAGTCACCACGATGGTGAAGAGCGGCCTCGAACGTCTGACCGAGATGCAAGTCAGCGACGGCGGCTGGGGCTGGTTCTCCGGCTGGGGCGAGCACTCGTACCCGCACACGACCGCCGTCGTCGTGCATGGCTTGCAGATCGCTCGCGAGAACGACATCGCGATTGTTCCCGGCGTACTTGAACGGGGAGTCGAATGGCTCAAGCGGTATCAGGCGAGTGAAGTTCAGCGGCTAAAGAACTCCGGCAAGGATCTCATCACCGGAGAAAAGAAGAGCGACCCAGTCAACCCGTGGAAGGCTCACGCCGACGCGCTCGACGCCTTCGTCTACATGGTCCTCGTCGATGCCGACCACGCGAACGCCGACATGCTGGAGTTCCTCTATCGTGACCGGACCCACCTGCCGGTCTATGCCAAGTCGCTATTCGGCCTCGCCCTGCACAAGCAGAAGCAAGCCGACAAGCTGGCGATGATCCTCAAGAACATCGAACAATTCCTCGTCCAAGACGACGAGAACCAAACCGCGTACCTCAAGCTGCCGGAGAACAATTACTGGTGGTCCTGGTACGGCAGCGACATCGAATCCAACGCCTACTACCTGAAGCTGCTCTCGCGAGTCGACGCCAAAGACGAACGAGCGTCACGACTGGTGAAATACCTGCTCAACAATCGCAAGCACGCGACCTACTGGAACAGCACGCGTGACAGCGCCATCTGCATCGAAGCAATGGCCGAGTACCTCAAGGCCAGCGGCGAAGACAAACCCAACCTGCTGGTCGAAGTCCTGATCGACGGCGAGTTGAAACAAACCGTCGAGATCACGCCAGAAACACTCTTCGGCTTCAACAACAAGTTCGTCATCGAAGGCGAGGGACTCACTGCCGGAGAACACACCATCGAACTGCGAAAGAAACCGCTCGACCAATCGAAAATCAAAAATCAAAAATCAAAAATCGAAAACCCTCTCTACTACAACGCCTACCTGACCAACTTCACGCTCGAAGACTTCATCACAAAGGCGGGCCTCGAAGTGAAGGTCAACCGCAAGTACTACAAGCTGACTCCGGTCGAGAAGAAGGTGAATGTCGCCGGCTCACGCGGCCAAGTTGTCAGCCAGAAGGTTGAGAAGTACGAGCGCACCGAACTGGCGAACCTCGACAAGCTCAAGAGCGGCGACCTGGTCGAGGTCGAATTGGAGATCGACAGCAAGAACGACTACGAGTACCTGCTGTTTGAAGACCCGAAAGCCAGCGGCTTCGAGCCAGTCGAAGTCCGCAGCGGCTACAACGGCAACGAGATGCACGCCTACGTCGAATTCCGCGACGAGCGAGTCGCGTTCTTCGTTCGGGCGTTGGCCCGCGGCCAACACAGCCTCTCGTACCGCTTGCGAGCCGAGATTCCGGGTCGATTCAGTGCGCTGCCAACGAAGGCATCCGCCATGTATGCACCGGAACTCAAAGCCAATTCGGACGAGATCAAATTGGCGATCGAGGATTGATACCTGTCTTCAAATCATTCTGGCCCCATCATTCTGCCAGACGCACCGCCATACTCGTCTGCTGGCAGTTCCTGAATTCTCAATAGATCTGCGTCGGCCACAACGTCCGCCATCAAATCACTGCTGGGTGGGTGGGTTGATTCATCAACTGGCACCCGGCGACACCTGCTTCCGGGAGCAGACATTCGGAATCTACTGCACCAAGCCCTTGGTCAGTTCCATGAATGCCGTTTCCAGGTTGACCTCTTCTTCGCGAAACAGGGTCAGTTTGAATCCGTGCTCCAAGAGGAGCGTGGGGAGTTCGCTGTAGTCGAGGACTTCGGTGTTGAGTGTTGCGAAGAGGGTTCCGTTTTTAGTCTCGACCGATTTCACGCCGGGGTGTTGCTCGATCAGAGCGGCGGCGGCTTCAAGGCGGTCCTTGACGCGGATCAGCAGCAGGATGCTCCGTCGAGCTTTGCGCATGACCTCATCAACGTAGCCGTCCACGATCATGTGGCCTTTCTCGATCATGCCGACGCGAGTGCAGACGTCGGCCAGTTCCGGCAGGATGTGGCTGCTGACGATGACGGTCTTCTTCAGCTCGCCGAGTTTTTTGAGCAGGTTGCGGATTTCGATGCGGGCGCGCGGATCGAGTCCGCTGGCGGGTTCGTCGAGCAGCAGCACTTGCGGTTCGTGCAGCAGCACGCGAGCCAGGCCGATGCGTTGCGTCTGACCGCGTGAGAGTTGGTTGACCATCGCGTCTCGTTTGAAGGCCATGTCCACGAGTTCGAGTTTCTCTTCGCAGACCTTGCGGCGACCGGGGCCATTGATGCGGTACGCGGCCGCGAAGAATTCGAGGTACTCGATGACCGTCATGTCGTCGTACACGCCGAAGAAGTCGGGCATGAAGCCGACCAGACGGCGAATCTCTTGCGGGTGCGTGTAGATCGACATTCCGCAGACGTATGCCTCGCCGTAATCGGGGGCGAGCAACGTCGCCAACATCCGCATCGTGGTCGTCTTGCCCGATCCGTTGGGGCCGATGAAGCCGAAAACATCTCCCTCGGTCAACTTGAGGTTGATGTTATTGACGGCGATCAAGTCGCCGTAGCGTTTCGTGAGTTGATTGGTTTCGATCACGGCGACTTGGTCTCGTTGGGAGGAGTCTCTTGAGAAGGGGGAGTTGTCTCTGTCGGAGTGACAGGAACCGCTTCGTATTTCGGGAGGTCTCGAAAACCCGACGAGTCGCCGATCCGTTTGACCGGCAGTAGAAAGCGAACGAAGCCGTGATGCCGTGTCGGTGAGCGAGCGGCTCCGTTGAATCGCCACTCGGTGGTCGGTGCGGCAATGCGAGCGATCACGACCGCTCGGTCGAGCGACAACAGCGGAGACAGATCGAAGGCTCGCAGGCTGTGATGATCGAGGCCGGTGTAGTCTTTGCCTCCCGCCGCCTCGTGCAGCGTCAGCATCTGAAGGATCTCGGCCGGGTCGAGGTTGAGCGGGTCGTAGCGTTCTTGTTTGACCAGCACGTCTTCTTGAGCGGTCCCTTTTTTGGCGAGCAGTTTGGTGGCGGTGGTCCGGGTCAGGAAGCCACGGAGTTCCCGTCCGTAGTTGCGTTCGTCGCCGGGAGTCCAAGGTTGCTCGGCGGGCCATTTGGTCGCCGCTTCGCCGAGCTTCGGATGAGGGCGATAGATCCATTTGTCATAAACCACAATCCAATCCTGCAACTCGAACGGCAGGTGATGCACGATGCGACCACCCAATTCGTTGGCCGAGCTACTCGTGAGTTGTGCTTCAACGAGCGGGGTTTCGGAAATCCAAATCGTTTCCGAAGTCAGCGACTTCGAGGACCACTGCCCGAAGGGGACTTCCACCAGCGAGGAACGATCCGCGGCCGAATGCGCGACGGCACGTCCGAGATCGAAGCCACTTTCTCGATAGAGTCCGCCGGAGGAGTTCTCTGGGAAGCCCAACCAACTGAGCGTCCGCTGCGACCGAGCGGGATTCCACGGAGTCGGCGCGGCTTCAATTTTCCAAACGCGATTCTCGGTGGAATAGGCCGTGACCCACGAACGGGCGGCGACCTCTTGGCGGCCAACGTCGATATCCACGACATCCAATTGCGTGAGCTTGGCGGTGTCTCCATTGGCCGCGTGAGCCAGCCAGACCGTGACGACGCTGGCCAGCGCCACCAGCAGCGGCAGCGTGGCCCACGTCCAATGCGGGCGCTTCAGCAGTTTGTGGACGAGCAGATAATCCAGCGGGCCGATCACCACCGAATAGACCAGTAACAGTCCGAGCGCCCCCCACAAGGTTGGTCTCGCGACATCGGGCATGTAGATGGCGGCCGCTCGCCACTGCGACGCGAGATCGGTGATGCCGCTCTGTGACAGAGTCGAACGAATCCCCGGCTTCTCCGTATTGGTTTCGATGACCTGCAACAGCAAACGATTGAGAAACGCCTTTCGCCCATTCCAGCGTGCCAGCGGTGTCGCCGTTGGATCGACTCCCAAGACCGTCACTTGTCCGTAGCCGAGACTCGCTCGCGTCACCAGTGGCCCATCCAGGCACGCGACCAACACGCGCCCTTGCTTGGGATTCAAGAGGGTGACCGCCGTGCGATTTGCTCCCAAGATTTTGTGAGCGTGGATGGAATAACTCTCGACGCCGCTCATGTCATTTGTCCGAGTCCGGTCGCGAACCTCAATGACATCCTTGAGCAAACCGGCCCACGGCGTTTGCTGAAACTCGTCGAGGCCGGTGGCAATCGACACAATCAGATGACCGCCGCGTCGCAGCCAACGCTCAAGTTCTGTCCGAGCGGCCTCTGTCAGAATGATATGGCTGGTGACCCAGATGCCATCGATACCATCTAATGCCGAGGGGATCTCGGCGACATCCGGCCATTGTTCAAACTTCGCCGCCGACAACGATTCAACGGTCTTCAAGAGCTCGGTCTCTTTCGCGGTCCCCACTTCCAGCCACACGGGCTGAGATTGTCGCAATGGGAAGCAGAACTGAGCCTCCTCCGCTATGTCGTCACGCGACCGTTTGGCGAGCAGCTTTCTCTGGAAGACCAATTCAGGCCCGTCGGTCCTGATGCGGACTTCAACGTCGCCATCCAGTCGCCCGCTGCGAAACACGCCGCTCCAGCGTGAGGTCGAACTGGCCGATTGCGGCACCAGCGGTTGCACGATCCGCACTCCATCCGGATCGCTGACGATGACCTCGCAGGTCGCCGCTTTGGAGGCCACGCTCTCGACGACGATCGGCGTCCATTGCCCCACTTTGAAGCTGCCGTCGAAGCCGACTCGCACCGACGGCTCCTCACCGGGCAGCCGAGCAGTCCCTGTGAGCCAGACCAGCGCGGCGACCAGCCAGGGCGTCAGCTTGCGTCTTGCTCCGAGCCGTTGATCTGTGTGAGCCGCGCCTGTCACAAAGCGTTTGCCTGCCCGCGAACAGACCGCGTCCAGACGGGCGCGGCTCAATTTCTTCACAGTCCCACTGTGAAGGTTCCAAGATATTGTCGATTCGCCACCGCTCACGAAGTCCACCACCGCTGGTTGGTCACTGTTGAATTTCCGATCGACTCCCCGCCGCCAAGCCGGTTCACCGAGCCATCGCGAGGGGGGCGGATCATAGGCAGCCGATTCACGAAGCGTGAGCGACGACACCGGGATTCACGAATTTCCCACAGACGGATCGGGCCACTCCACGATTTTGTCAGAGTACTCGCCGGGGATCAGGATCGACTCCAACGGCTGCCCCGCGCGGCACAGACAGCAGACGGTCTTCAATCGCCCGTGAGCCAATCGGGTCTCGCCGCGCCAAAACTCGATCGCGTAATTCAGCGATTTGACTCCCTTGCGAACGACATTCAGCCGGACCTCCAGTTGATCCTCGAAGTACGCCGGAGCCTCAAACGAACAAGACGCCGACACGCGCGGCCAGCCGATCACCGAGCCATCCATTTGCGGCTGCATGATGCTCAGGCCGAGCGACCGGAAGAAGGCATGCTCGGCTTCCTCCATGTACTTGTAGTAGTTCGCGAAGTGAATGATCCCCGCCATGTCGGTGTCGGCGAACTCCACGCGGCGATGGGTGATGAACTGAGCAGTCATGAGTTGTGTGTCCGAGCTTTTCTGAACTTTACAAATTGTCCCGCCGCCAGCCAGCTTGCCTCGCGGGACACCTTCGCTTTTATGGTTCCTCACCAGAATCTGTGGGTGAATAGAGTCTTTGTCCGAAACATGCGCGTGTTTTTCGCGCGTGTTTCGGAAAAAGACTCCAAACGGGCCTGACCGTCACGACCTCAATCCTCGATCGCGTCTTCGAGACCGTCCACAAGGTCGCTTCCGATTTCCTCGAAAACAGCCGCATCCTCAGAGACGTACCTCGTTAGGGCACGCTTGGTTACTTCTTCTCAATAGCCATGCGGATGGCACTCTTGGCGGCCTGATCGACATTCGCCAGAAACAGCCAGGCTTCGATCGAGGCTCCTTCTTTCAGAGTGTTTGCGCCTAGGTCCGTGTGCTTCAGCAAATGATCCGACAGACGCAACTCGGCACCATTCCCCTGGCGATAGAACACGGCTTCACGGTTAGAGAAAAAGTTGTGGCGAACATCCCACGTCAGGTCACGACGCGCCTTCAATGTCCACATCACCGTCTGGCGGTCACTGAACTCCGGCTCGCGTGTGACTTTGACTCCGACCACTTCAAACAAATCGTCAAAAGGAGTGACATCACAAGGAATCTTTTCCAAGGGTTTCGGCAGCCGAGAGTTTTTCGGTTCCAGCCGTCCCAACTCGGCGTCGATGGCGGCGACTCGTTGAAGCAGTTTCTCGCGTTCGGCTTTCAGTTCGCGAATCCGCATGGCGGCTTTGGCATCCGCCTGTCCAAAGCTTGCGATCGGCTGCGACAAGTACAACATGCAGAGCAACCCGATGGCGACAGTTCCGACGAGACGATTTAACAGTGTCATGACATGGCTCCTGTAGTCTGAGGTGCAAGAGAACGGGAATGAAAAAGAATCGGGAGCGGCCTCGGTGTCTTCTGTCACACGATGATGCCAGCTCCCGACTCGAAACGATCAAACTTGTGACCGCACGGTTGCGGCTAACGACTCTGATGGGAGAACACGGCTTCGAGTCCGTTCATGGCTCCCTCAGCTCCAGCTCTGAGCACATTCCTGGCGTGGTCTGGGTTCTCGCGTCCCGTCACCGCCTGCTTCACGGTCTCCACGAGATGTTCGCCATAGGCGGTCGCGGCTCCTTCGCCCACCACTCGAATCGCCCCACCCAATACTTTCAATGCGTCTCGTTCAGTCTGAGTCATAATGAATCTCCTAAGTCCGACCTGAGAAAAAACGCGAACGTGCATGGTCGGCCTCGATAGAGAATGCACTTCGCGACAGACACACAATCCCGAGTGACAAAACTTCTGAGGAACCTGTCCAAGAGCAACTCCGTGATTGGACCGAATCAGCCGGAACGCTCGCGTCCGGTTCAAACCTCGTTTCCTCCTCCGAACCGGCACTAGCGCGTTCCGGCTGATCGACGGTCTTGTTCTTGGACAAGTTCTAAGCGAACAGCAGGAGAACAGTTGCCGTAGCCACACTCGCCACAGCGTGGCAACTACGGTCTGGCGAACATGCCTATCGTCGCCCCTGTCCTGCGCATCCGTGGCACCAAATCTTTCCAGTGCCTCGACAGACTCCACACTGGTAATTTGGTCCGAAGGAATTCGTCACCATACCACGCACGCAGTGAGGGCACTCGGAGTACCCGGTTCCCATGCAACTCGTGCATGTCAATTTGATTGGGGACTGCGTTTTGGACTTCGGTGGTTGACGCGTTGTCGTGCCCGGAGAGTCCGAGCACCCTGAATTAGAGATGATCAGGACTCCCAAGCTGAGAATTGACGCCCACAATTTATTGTTGAGTTGAGAATTCATGGTGGCTCCTTGAAATGCTTGGCTTCATGAGAGGGAAGGGATTTGCTGGGACCATGTGACGCACGCGGCTCGCGTTCGTCACATAGGGAATGCCGGTCGTTTCCGCTGCAATGGATTCGCGCTGGTCTGATTCGACCGAGTCACGAATCCCGGCCAAGCCATGCACCGAAGCCAAACAACACCGCCACGGTCGATACCACAGTCCCCGCAATTTTGGCGACCTCGTAGCCGGTCGTGGCCGTCTTGACGGTGTTGGGACAGGAGCTGGAAGAGCAGACGTAGACCTCTTCAGTCATTCCACTGCTTTGCAATTTCATCTCGGCGTTGCACTTTGAGCATTTCATGTCGTATCTCCAGATGAGTAAGGGCGAGAGCCGTTTTGGCTTCGATGTTGGCCACACTGACCACATCCCGTTCTGACAATCCAAGGCATCACAACGGCTGGGTCCGTGATGCCTCGCCACAAATTGGGCGAGCAAACCGATGTCGTCTCACATCGTGGGTTACTTGGGCGACGAGAATGCGTCCAAGACCCCACCGCGGCCCCTTGGCCGCTTGAAGCGCGGACTCGATCGCGGAGAGCGATTCACTTCGCACAGTCAACTGCGGCTCGCGGTGATGTCGCCTCTATCAATCGACGCGGCTCGCGGTGCCGAACGGATTTTGGAATCTTCTTCCGGAGTTTGCGTTTGAGTGATCGACGGAGCTGACTCAATTCTCGAATTGGGCACCGTGGACGATGCCCGCTGAATGTTGGGCAATGGTGCTTAGTTTAGAAGTTTGATCTCTTCAGAGTCCTCGAAATGCTTGATGATCAACTCACCCATCGCCTTCACGATGCCGCCAGCAATGATGGCCTTAATGAAGAAGGAGAATGGGCCAGCCAGGATGGCCGCCTCAAGCGCGGCGATCTTTCCCGCGAACGAGGCCAAGCCGATCATGCCAGAGGTCGCGAGGGCGTCGGACATCTTCCAGTCGTGGCGATACAGCATTCCGATCTGATAGCACATCGTGGCTTCGAGCGAGCATAAGATCACGGTCGCCGCTCCGGGTACAAGAGCCGTGGCGACGACGGTTCCGACTGCCCCGGCCGTGTAACCATTCACCCATTCGCGCGCTTTGTCTGCTTGTGTCATTGCGGATTCCGTTTCTGAGAGATGTGGGATGAAGCCGATGAGAGGCCATCAGCTTGTCATTCTCTGAAACGCGGCGACTCCAATTGCCGAACAGAAATCAGACGGAATTATTCAATCGCGGCGACACTCTTGGAGCAGGCTCTCGAGGTTCAAACTGCTGAGTATCAGCCGTCGCGCAGGGAATTGGGGGCCACTGAAAATGAGGAGTTCGACATCGACGATCGTGGGGGTGCCTGCGGCAAAAGTTCGTCCCACGGAATTGGTCCGAAGGCGTCTGTGGACATCGCCGCATTGGATTACAACGTCGGCTCCGATCACGGGGGTTGTCGCCGGATCGCAGCCGTAACCGAGCCGGAAATCGACATCGACTGCTTTGTCGTTGAACTCGCTTTGAGACACATTGAGTTCCAGAAAAAGTCCGTTTGGCCCGTCATCGAAACGGACCACAGGTAACTGAAAGAGTTTCGACTTCGCTTCGGCTGCGGCAGCCTCGTGTGGCTCAGGACATCCTCCGAGAACAACGCCAGCCGGCGCGATCCTTCGTGGTGTCATTTCCACTTTCAGTCCGTCGAGCGCCTTTTCGACCCATTGCGTGATGCCGTTGACTTCCTGCTCAAGGAAGACGGAGACCTTCTGAATGAGACCCGCGAATCGAACCTCGGTCGGCACGATCAGCGATTCGAATTCAAAGGCGTTCTCAAGCTCGTGCATCATTTGCGTAGGCTGAAGCAGTTCGTCCATTTCATTGAGCCATCGCTGCATCGCCAGCACGCGAGTCTGACAAATTGGACAGGAGTCCCAATGAGCGAATTCCAGTTCCGTCACTTCGGATTCGTCATCCAGGATGCGGCGGATTTGCTCGTCGGTGAAGTGCGATCCGCCAGGGGTGTTGTCGTCATCAAGATTGGGATCGTCGGGATTCATAGGATTGTCACCGAACTGAGGTGCCTCCGTTTTGTGAATGAGAAAGACCACGTCCAATTTGTCGTCGGGTTTGATTTCATCCCAGCGTTTCTGCTGGCGATCGCTCAAGAGGAAGGCGTCAAGATCATCCACCGTGAGCCGACCGTAGACTCGCTCATAGCCTTGCCACCAGCGTTCGGCCGCTCCCGCGCGGTCACTCGCTCCGCACACGATTTGCCGGATGTTTTGGCGGTCAAACTGTTTGGCCAACGCGGTCAGTTCGGCGATCCGTCGTTCTCGCCATAAGGTCTCCAGACGCTTCAGCGGTTGCCCATAAGCGAGGTCGATCAACTTGCCGAGAGCCGAGCGTCCCGCTGCCAGTCCAGCGAGCCGATCGCCCAGCCGAGCCATCTCCATCCCCCAATCATGCGAGCGATCTTGCGAGGGGATCGCGGCGATCCACGACCACAGGTCCGTCAGATTGAACGAGTCGCGAAGTCGATTCTCAAACGGGCAGGCTTCGTCAGCGACGTGTAGCCCGATGAGATAATGTCCGACGAGTGCGCGCAGTCGGCGAAGCTCGCTGAGCTTCGCCTCGCCCGTCGAAGAACCGCTCTTGGGAGCAAACACTTTCGGGAGCAACTCGATCAAACGTCCCCGGATGAGTTGCCGCCGTTTGCAAGACTCAATCTCAACGAGCCGATTGACAACTGACTCGTGGCTTGCCAGATGGTCGAAACTCTCCAACGGAGTCTCCTGCGGCTCAAACGAGCCTTTCTTCCCAACAGGATCGCCCGGAGTTGCGGCCTTCCCTTTGTGCTCTTTGAGGCCCGCGCTCGTCAGCACCTGTCTCACGGCGTGCGTGACCCGATCCTTAAAGAAGAACCTCAGGAGGGGCGGACGTCTCTCAGCAGTCGCTGATTGCTCATTGGGCTTGAGCTTCTGATACCAGTCGAAGAAGACCGAGGCAGGTCTTCCGAAATGCTCAGGCTTGAAGGACGAACGGAATTCGTGCAGTCGTCGCAGGTAAGCCTCACAGCAATCCATCACAAGCGAAGTCTGAGTTCGTTCGCTGAAGTGCTCCACCTCGAAGAGATGCAACATTACTTGCTGCGTCGCGTCATCCAACTCGACACGGCGTGTCCCTTTTGGAGGGGATTGTTCTTCTTCGATGAGATTGCCCTTCGGATTCAACCTCGTTTTGCATGCTCGTATGCAGGCACCTCGCAGCCATCCTTCATTGCGTGCGTGATTCGGAAAGTAATCACACAGAGCTTCCTGGCCTGCCTGCTTCCATTGCTCAGCCTCAGCCCAGCCTTGGGTTGTCGGCGAATCGTCGGGTGTGCTCGCCAGTTGAGCGGCTTTTTGAAAACACACGGCGATGTGCCATCCGATTGCCAAGTCGTCTTCGAGCGGCATCGAAAGCTCTTGTTCGAATTTCGTGGTTCTTGTCTTGGTCATCTTGAGTCCTCTCCGAGTTGGTTGGTTTGCGGTCCCGGGTTTCTTGAGATCAGTCCCAAAACGACGAAACGACCCGCCTGAAGAAGCCGAACAGAAAATTGTCGCCGGTTTTGGAAATCGCTCTGGCTTCGGCGACTGTTCGCTTCCCGATGTGAGTCAGGCGTCGCTGCCCCATAACTGGATGGCTCCCCAAATCAGGGGCGAACTCAACGGCAGCGAGTCCTCGGTCTCAGGCTGCTGGATTGTGTCCGAAAGCGACTCTCGCACCGCTCGGCTCATTGGCATTGCGTTCTCCAGATGAGTCATCAATCGACTCGCGAAAAAGCGGCGAGCCGCGCTCGGAATGTCCCACAACAATCCGATAAAGCTGGCACTTCCCCGTTGGATCGCCGCAAACGGGAGCCGCGTGTTGTCGTCGCCGTTCCAGCGTGCCGAGCCGTTCTCCAACCACGCGATCAGACGAGGCGCTTCATGATTCGGGGGCAACCATTCACTCAACAGCTTCGGTCCATCGAGCGGATGCGCGTCCCCCTGCGAGTCTCGATTGATGAGGAAAACATTCGGAGCAGACCGGTCGGGCGAGAGTGTCTCCGGTCGTTCCATGAGCCGGCCGCGCGGCAGACCCAAGACTCCCTGTGAAGTGATGGCCCGCGCACGTTCCCGACAGACACGCCAGAGCTGTTGACCAAACGCCATGCCCACACCTCCGGTAAACCGATCAAACACGAACCCGCGTTCGCGCGAGTGCAACGCGTGAAACGGCACGTTCCATAAGGGCCGATCCGGTAAGACGACCACACTGGTTGCAGACCCCAAGAGATCATCCACGTCGCTGGGCCACAGGAAATCACCCAGCCGACTCAGCAACGGCAGGCATTGTTGATGACGTGCCTTCGCCGTCGCCGTCTGAGCCAGCGACTCCACCGAGAGCGTCGTCAGAAATGCCTGCCAGGCATCCAACGCAGCGCGGAGTTCCGAACTGGCTAAGCGACGGACATCCATGTCGCAGTCTCGCCTCAGCACGATGGCCTGCCATTCGCCACACAGTTCGACGAATCGCACAACCGCTGTGTGAGCACTCCAGTCCGCCGGGAGCATGGTCTTCAAAGTCTGCGGGCGCATGGTCTGATTCCTCTAAGGCTGAATCATTTTTCGCCACGGAGAACACCGGCGAAAATTCAGTAGCTTTCTCCTTGAGCTGAGCCCCAGGCACTCGCCGTAGATCACGAGTTCTTGGCCCTTCTTCACATGACCGATTCGCTCCTCGCCAATGCGCCATTTGTTTTCCTTTGCTTCAACCAACGACTCTTCAGACAGTGTCCAGGTACAAGCTGCTATTGGAAGCCCCTGCGGTACTTTGGCTGAATTCAACGTGATCCCTTCCTTCGAGCTGCCGTCGCCACGTTCGAGATTCACCACATTTCCCACCACACCACGAACGAAAAACCGACGTTTCTGTCGCCAAGTGGATTCGTATTCGACCTTGGCATCCTCGGGTGAAGCCTCATAGGCCGCCAGGATGTCTTCGATTGGGATTGCTTCTGTGTCTGGAAATCCTCGACCGGAGTTCGTCGTATGCAGTTCCGTCGTGAGAAAGAAGAAGAGAATCAGCGGGACGTAGATGATCAGTGCCAAGATCCTGAGTGGCCAGCGAAGTGCGTACTGCCAAGTCTGGCGATAGTCCTTAGGTGGCGGCGCGATGTACTTCGCGTAGTCGATCGGATTCGATCGCCGTGCCCTCCATGCCCGGACGAGTTGCCAGCAACCAGCGCAACCGCCGTACAAACTTCCGACATAGGCTTCGATGACAACTGGAACGACGAGTACGGCCACCCACATATCGGGTCGCAAGAGCCAGACCAAACTGGAGGAGAGCAAGAACGCAGCCATCGCCATCGAGAGCCAACTGAGCCAGCGAACTCCCCAATTGATGCCCGATGTGGCTCCCAAGATCACTCGCGATCGGACAACCGCCCGAGTCCAGTCATTCCAACTCCACGCGACACCAATGGCCACATGCAGCGGTGCTACCAGCATCAACGCGGGTAAGAAGCAGTCGTCAATGGTCTGCATCGACAGACGCGGCAGTAGTCCTCCCAATTGCTTCGCGTCGAGCATGGCAAAGATCAGCGCATAAGTGCCAAGCACGATCAGCAGCGGCCAGAGACTGAAAACAAGTCCAAAGCAGATTCCAATCACAACTCGTCCAAAGCGCCGCCAGAGAAGCTTTGGCCGGAACTCATCAGGCCTCGTTGGGATGTCAGGCACTCCCGCCTGCTGAACAGCACTCGGTGGTTGCTCACGCTCGAATGCCGCATGGCAGCAATCATCATTCATGCTGCGAATCGAGCGGTCGGCCAGTCCGACGGTGATTCGCTCTGAGTGTCCATCAAGTGCTCGAATCTCTGACAACGAACTGAAAATCCTGAGAGGTGGGTGATCAGATTCGGGCCTCCATACGAAGAGCGATTTATCAACGGCCACCACAGGCATCCTCGCACTTTGCCAAAAACAAACGCTCGTGACCGTGCCGTCGAAAGTCCGCAAGCGCGGTTGGGAGGACTCGCCCCGATGCCAGAGTGCTACGGTCTTGAGACGGGAAGCCACGAGCGACTGACCATCGCGGGAAATCGCCAACATCGTCGGCGCGTCATCCAAATTGATCGGGCTCGTCGGACCTTCGTCCTTTGATTCGGCTGCGACGACTTCCGCTGACTGGATCGCGAAACAGTGCGAGCATTCCCATGTGGCGACATCCCATTGGGTGACTGTACCCGCAGAGTCTCCGACGTAGAGTCGAGCATCATCCGCCGCGAAGAGCACCGATGTCGGCCAACTCGACGGTTGAGCTTGTTGAACAGTCTTGAGAGGCGTGCCCGTCGCGGCATCCCACAGACGCACGGTTCCGACTCGGCTGCACGAGGCGACTCGTGTTCCGTCGCGCGAGACGGACACAGAGGTCGGCACATCACGATGCCCTTCCAGCACATGGGCACAGGATCGACTCTCGATGTCCCAGATTCGCAGCGTCAAATCCCGGCTGGCCGTGACCAACTTTCGTCCGCAGGGAAACCAACCGACGGCAGCCAGCCCCGCCAGATGGCCAGTCAAACAACCGACTTCCCGCCGTGTCCGGAGATCCCAGATCCGGAGGCTGCGATCGACGACAACACGCTCTTGATCCGGCAATCGCAACCAGCGCCGCACGACACGCCAGAATTGCTCGGGGAGTACAAAGTCCTCATCGGCGGCCGCCAGTTGAGTTCCGTCGGGTGAGACGGTCACTGCTGTCAGCGGAACTTGATGCCCGCGCAACGTCAGGTGGCCGCGACGATTTTCAACGCTCTCCAAGACGCTTCGCACCAAGTAAAAACCAATCGCACACCCACTCATGCAGATGCCCAGAAAAACCGGAATCTCGCACTCCTCGCGCTGAGTAAACCAGGCCAGTTCTGGATCAAAACTTTCATGACTAAAGACCCATAGGACGAGCGTGATCAAGCAGCCGGCGAGCCCCGGCACAAGAACCACTTTGCCGTACTTCAGTCCCAACAGCGCGCCCGCCAGAACGAGTAGGACAAACGAAGTGAGTGCGGCGACTTGTTCAGCCTCAGGTTGACGCATGGCCGAGAAACCACTCGCAATGACTGCAACCGAGATTCCCACGATGAGTCCGGCGCTGACACCTCCGATAACTGCGCCGCGAGCAATGCGTGAGGTCGTCGAGGCCAATGCCCCGAAAATCCCCGCGAGGCTTCCGAACAACCCAGCGATCAGGGCGGCAAACATCGGGAGCTTCCACCCTACGACCATCGAGTTCGCCCATTCCACGGGCCAAGCGAAGAAGGCTCCCCCAACCATGCCACAGACCACATCACCGATGATCTGCCACACGCTTCGCGGTTGTGGATCCCAACACACCGGCTCGCTGGTCCTTGCCGTTGCCGAGGCCGTTCGCCCCATTGCGATCGCCCAAGCGTCAATGACCCAAACCAAGAAGTCATCCGGCACGGTCTGATCCAAGGCTCGCAAGCGAGCCATCAATGTGGGCACGATCGGTGCGTGAGGCGCGTCTTCCGGGAGGGCATCGAGTTCCATGTAGATGCCCTGTTCAAGACCGCGCGCCAACCACTCAATCCACAGGGAATGATCGGCGACGCGCTGGCGGAGTTCGCCGCGCAGGCTCTCCGGATCTTGGAGGTAGATCATCAAGACAGCGGGTGTGGCTTTGAACTCTTGGAAAAGTTCGGCCAATGCTTGTGCCGTTCGACGACGGTGGACATCGCTGTTTAAGACACGCATGGTGACTCTCCAATGTCTCCCATTAAGGCCAAGCTGGCCCACAGCAGTGGGTGATCGCACGATGTTTGATGGCCGAGTTGCTGCTGACGAAGCCACAGAATGCTCTCGCGAAACGCTCGTCCGATCGGCTGCTCATCGTTGATGAGGCGACGATAGAACTCTGTGAAGAACAACTGGCTGACATCCA
Organism: Planctomycetaceae bacterium; assembly: GCA_046156195.1. Taxonomy (GTDB): domain Bacteria; phylum Planctomycetota; class Planctomycetia; order Planctomycetales; family Planctomycetaceae; genus SXKJ01. The sequence goes on from JBJXEX010000215.1 coordinate 51,179, forward strand.
GCCGCATCATCCACAGACAGCCCACGATCGTCGGGACTCCTTGCACCATCAAAGCGGCCGGCAACCCATCCACCTCACCAGTCCGCACCTGTTGCTCAAATCCCAATTGCAAAACGTCGCAGGCATTCATCACGAACAACTCGCAGCGTTCAAAGAGCTGTCCCCACGGTTCCGCTTCGATCAGATCGCGGTCGGTCAACGTGTCGCGGGATGTCTCGCCTGGACCAATCTCGGGGGCGAAGAACAGCGCCGGGCGATTCGTCGCCGCCGAATTCTTCTGGCCATGAACGGTCACTTGAATGATGTCCGCAGTCTGCGATCGCGCGAGGAAGTTTGAAGCTGTGGCCTCGCTCCCTCGGAGGACTTCCAAGGGCCGTTGAAACAATCCGGCAATCCGACCGAGCCATTCCTCAGCCGAAGTCAGCGAGGCCAATCCATGAGCGGAATCCTGCGACGGATTTGTCACACCGAGAAACTCACTCGCTCGGCGCGGAGACGATCGAGATCGCGACATCCGCCGCTGACGGCAATCCGACCAGATGACCGCATTGGGCACCACGACCACTTCCATGTCGTCAATCAGGTGCGTGCCGGTCTCAGGGCTGATGAGCGCTGCGAACGGAACCGCGTGCAGGTCTCCAAACGGGATGACGATCAGTCGCTGAATTGGCCCATGATCACAATTCCGTAGTGCCGCCTGAAGATCTGCTGGAAACAGACACGCGTGCAATCGCGAGAGCACCGCCTTGAGTCTGTTCTCGACTCCGCCCCATGCCCCGGACTGCAACAGCGGGAGCGACTCGCGCAACAGTGCTTGCCATTGACCGAAGGCAGACAGCACTTGCCGCTTGTCGCAGGCAAACGCGCGAGTGGTGCTAGTGTGTCGCAGGAAGACGACCAGTTGCTCTCCGTCGGGCGATTCTACATGGCCATAGGAAATCACGGCCTCAGCCGGATCGAGATTCTGCAGTCCGCGGAGATCGGTGAGCTGCTTCGGCAACACCAAAGCCTGCGGCACATTCAGAATCTGCTCGGTCAACAGGGCGCACTTCCGCTTCTCCACCAGCTCCATCGCCAGTTCATTCGCACCGTTCTTCAATGCGGCATTTGCGGCCCGCTCGAAGAGTTTCCCACCCGATTCCTGAAGACGGACTCGATAGGTCGTGCCGCCAGCTTTCCCAGAGATATCAGGGCTGCCCGTCACCAACAGATCGTGGCAATCGATCGCTTGTTGATAGGTCTCCAAGGCACGTTCCATCCACGCCTGATCGGGCTTTGTCCAGCGCCGAAGGATTCTCTGAGTCGTCGCGCTCATCGCGTTCGTATCGAGTTCAGAAAGCGTTTCCTCGACATGAGCCAAGTCGCCGAGGATCTCGCGTTCCTCGGAAACCTTGCCCATCTCGCGAATGCACCGGGCGGCGCGACGAGCCAATCGCCAGGCCAACACGACATCGTCACCGCCTGCGTTCGTCCGCTGCCCACGCCGCCCAGCCCGCTTTAGCAGTACCTTCGCCGCCAACTGCAATTGCACAGCCAACTGCTCCATTTGGCCGAGACGACATGCCTCGCGTGTTGCCAACCGCAATAGTTCCAAAGCGGCTTCCGCGCGATCAACCTCAAAGGCAACCTGCGCCAACGAGTGCCGCCAGGACATTTCCATATATCGAAATTGATGTTTTTCGGCGAATTGAAGAGCAAGGGAAAACTCGTGCTCAGCTTCGTCGTAGTTTCGCTGTTTCCGCTGCAGCTCTCCTCGTAAGCCGTGAAGCATCTGCGACATCACAGGAAACAAGTTTGGAGTGACAACAAAGCTCTGCAAGATGCTGTTGGCGGCATCCAATTCATCGTGCTCCAAAGCGTAGTTCGCTCGCAACAAGATCACGCTAAAGACCTGCTCTGAGGCGAGTGACTCGGCGACTGTATATGCTTCGTCAAGAACTTTGTCGCGCTCGTTCGTGTGCCCTAATCTATCTAACACCCCCGCCAGTTCTTGAAGGCTCTGCACCAGTGTCATCCGGCCGTCATAGGTTCTCTCGTGACGAAGTTGCTCAACATGACTTCGAAGAGCTTCAAGACTCAGACGCAAATGCCAACCACCAACCACGACAGCCAGCGTTGGCAACGGAGCCATCTTCGTTGATTTGGTGTCGATGCCGGAGAGTTCGGCCAACGCTTTCCGAGCAGTCGCCCGCCGACCAGCCTGACGAAAGGCTTCATAGCGCTTCGTCTTGATGGCGCGCACCAGATCCGATGAAGACGTCGGACGAATCAAGCTCCGGGCGATCTCTAGGCAAGCAATTTGGCGACGCACATCACCGACTGAGGAATGGCTGTCGGCCAGGCAAAACCACTGGGCTGAACAGTCCGCCGAGGCTTCGTCCCGTAAGCGGTCTTCCAGCAATTGCGATTGCAATCTGACACCGCAGATGTCGCCCTCGGCCAATGCGATTCCTCCCAATCCCAGCCTGCAATAGGCGACGAGTTCGATGTCACCCACGTTACCGGCGCATTGCAGCGATTGCTGATAATCGCTGGCGGCTTGCTTGAAGCTTCCTGCCCGGTGCGCTGCTTCTCCTAAGTGTTTCCACACTATTGCTTCTTGGAATTGGTTACCGAGTCGCCGCGCGGCTTGAAGTGCTTTCCCATAGGCCACTCGTGCCTCTTGTTGTTGGCAGAGATTGGATTGAATCCTTCCGATCAAACCCCAGGCGACTAAGCGCTTCAGCCAACTCCCGTTCGCCTCGCTCGCAATCGCGTAAAGCTCAGCCATCGGTAACTGCTGGCCTTGATCGCCTGTCGCCACATCACGCAGGAGTTGAACCTCGATGAGGTCGAGAGCTCCCTCGGGCAACACGTCCGCCATCCAATCGGACGCAGCCATTCGTTGGGCGTCCTTCCAGTTCATCGCTCCCGACTTGACCTTATCGACCAATTCCAGCAGCGGTCGCGCCACCGACGGATATGCTAAATCCAGGATCAGTGCCGCAACGCCCCTCCGAATCCGAACCCCCGGCCAACACCAGAGATCCCTGAACTGTTCGAGAATCTGCACCATGACGATATGCACCTTGATAATTTCAAGAATCTAACCAGATGTCGCCAGAGTTTGGTCATCTGAGACTTAGAAGTTATTTGTGTCGACCTGTTAGCACTGAGAACCAAACAAACGGATCCAGCGGGTGCCGATGACCATTCTCGACTTCCGAGGCATCCTTGGCAAGAACCGCCTCGACGGTGGATTGCACGGTATGCACGGCGCGGCCCGCGAGATCACAAGCCGATGTCTTCGCTTTCTGTTTCCCCTGCGAAACAAACTCGGTGATTGCCGTCGTCACAAGCGGCTGAACTTCGGCTCGCATCTTCAGCAGATGCCGGTGCAGCAACCACAGGGTCAGCGCGACGGTCACGCAATAGGCCACTCCGGCCAAAATCCATGAATTCATGAGGTTCTCCTTCTACTCAATGTCGCAAGTCTTTGCGAACGAGGGCCAGTCTATTTACTCAGTCTCAATAGCGCGTTGTTGAGCTGTTCTCACCGATACTGAGAGCGGCGATGCGCTTTCCAAGACCGGCGTTGTCTCTTCCGTTTGTGGCCGGGACCGTAGGGGGAAGCAGTAGGGGCATGTGCAGGACTCCGTCACGATCGGAAAGACTCGGAGACTGCCGATCTTGGTGGGAAAGTCAGGCAGATCCTCTTCGGTACATCCGAATGCCTGACTGACTCTGCGAAGTTCGACTCGTCCCATGACACAACCCCCTTTGGCACGACAGCCCGTACCGGCTCCCGGATTCGGAACACAGACGCAATACACCGCGAGGTCGCAACCCGTCGCTTAGGCAGATCGCCTGAGTCGCGTCGCCAACAGCGACGCGGAAGCAGGCGATCAACCTCCGACGATGCCTGCCAGCAACACGAGTCCGAAGATGGCTCCCTCTCCCACGCCGATCCATTGCACGACCGTGGAAAAGGTTCTCATTCCTTCTTCGTATTTGTACTTCTCCGCCGCTTGGCTGCCGTGATGGGCCGCAACCCAACCGGTAATGAATCCCAGCGGAGACAATCCGATGAGCGCCGCGACAATCGCATACGTCAGGTGCTGACCACTCGTTGTTTCTTGTGACATTGTGAAACCTTTCCGCGATGAGATGAAAGAAGAGACTGCCGCTCGCGCGACACGTCGATGACGAGCCGGATTCCCGACTGCCGCCGGGAAACTCACATCAGCCATCGCAGCCGATTGCCATCCGTTCGTTGAGAGTCAGAACGAAGAACGCAGGTCAGCCGAACAAGAATTGTTCAAACCAAGCAATCATCACGATCTCGGTTTCGTCAATACTCAGTGGCGAAGCAAAGCGACTGCAAGCGGCGATGAAAGAGGCGAGCGCTGCGAGTCAACTTTCAGAAAT
>JBJXEX010000222.1:0-6032 GCA_046156195.1 Planctomycetaceae bacterium
AACCCGGATGATTCATGGTCGCCATGTAACCCGAAGCGTCAGCGAGGGAGTGGTCGCAGTTCTCCCTCGCTGACGCTTCGGGTTACATGCGGCACGCTGCGTCCTGCATGAGGAGGCCATGAATAATCCCGGCTAGCGCGTTCGGCTCACTGCCGCCCTGAGTCCCGCCGAACTCGCAGGGCGGCGAGGTCGGTGGTGGTCTCGGTCAATGCTTCCTCGAAATTGCCAACCTCTGGCACGGTCAGTCCGGCCTGTTGGGCCGCTCGGAGAAACTCGATCCAATCGCTCAGGACTCGTTCTCGGACATCGTCCCGATTGGGCAGTCGACGCGCGATCTGCAAGTGTTCTCCGGCAGCAACGAGATCGCCGTTGCCGAACGCGAGCCGCGCCAATTCCAGATGAGCGGTCGTCACGAGCCGCGCGATCTTCGGCGTCTGTTGGTCGAAGTCCCGATAGATCGCCAGCACCTCGCGAAACTGAGTCGCGGCCAGCGATGTGTTCCCTTGCCGCAATGCGAGATCGGCCGTGCTGATCGCCTGCCCCGCGCGATGGCCCGGAGGAACTCCACCCAGAGGCGGGCCGAACATCCAGACGCCGATGGCCACCACCAGACAAACTCCCAGAAGCCGACTGACAATCGCCCTGCGGCCCGGCGATCGAATAACCCCGGCCAACCAAGTGATTGCGACCGCCGCCAGGATGATCCACAGCGGCATCAACCCCAATCGAAAGCGGCCGAAGTTATATAACAGTACCACCGTGAAGATGTGGACCGCCGCCATCCCCAGCACGAGCCGATCAGTTCGCCAACGGATCACACACAAGCAAGCTCCGAGTACACCCAGCCCGCCGATCCAGCCGAAGGTTGGCAGCCATCTCAGAGCCGGGATGAATCGCGTGGCGACCGTGAAGTTCTCTCCGTCGGGGGCTTCATAATCGTTGAAAAGAATCGCGGCCTTCAGTCCCGTCAGACGAGCGGTTCGAGCTGGATCAGCCCACATGGACTGGAACGCTTCACGCGCCCAATAGCGAGACGACTCGCCGTACCCCATTTTTCGTCCGAGCCGACGTTCGGCTTCGCGACGGAAGTCCTCGTGTTCCAGAAACGGATTGCCGGTCACGAACGCCGGCGTTGAGTAGAACCCTTGAGCCGTCGGACCATGTGCCAGATAGAAGACTTCACCTCCGCCGGACGTGACAACAATCAATTCACCCGCGACGACGAGATTCCGAATGAGCGACGGCAACAACGTCACCGCCGTCGCCAACACCAACTGAGCCGGCACAATCAACCGAGTTCTCCAGCGCACGTCGTAGCCGCGTTCGCCAGAACGCGGGTCGTCGTCGTCGCATTCTCCAGAACGCGGAGTCTCCAAGCCCGCGTTCTGGCGAACGCGGCTACCAAGCTGCGGATTCGATTGCTCGCGACGCCACAGCCACAATCCCACCGGCAACAACAACAGGATGTGATTCTCAGCCACCAGACAGGCCAATCCAATCGCGCAGCCAGCCAACCAGATCCACACGAACCGGCGGTGATCGTAAAACCGAACCGCACAATACAGCGACGCGATCGTCAGCACCGGCGATAAGAAAGACTTCATCAGCAGGCATTCATAAAAAATGCCGGGGCCATAGGTAGCCATCAGCAATCCCGCGATCAAAGCCGTGGGACGCCCCCATAACCGGCGGGCGGCCCCATATAAGAGCACACAACTCGCCGCTCCAATCAGCAATTGACTGGCAAGAATATAACCCGGCCGCTCACCAATCACCGACATGAGCAGACCTAATAGATAAGGATAAAGCGGAGCCTGTTGAAACACTCCGCTTCCCAGCCAGTCACCCTCGGCAATCTGGCGTGCCCACCGCACATAATAGACATGATCGGCCCGCAAATAACCCATCAGCGGCGAGCGGCAGTATTGCACGAAGTAAGTCACTCGCACGGCACAGGCGACAGCCAACACCACCCACGGGAACAAGTCTCGCAAGCGACGTTCGTGCGACACGGGGTCGGGGATGACCGAGGACAAGATGCAGCGCCTCCCAAATTCGATCGTGAAGTGACTTTGTCTGCGATCTCATATCAGTCTGCCCACCCATCATTCTGCTTGCCCGAAGTCAGCAGAATGATGGATGGGCAGAATGATGTGAGGCAAACTCGATGGGAACGTCTCTCGCGACGACATGCCCGGTGAGGCCCTTTGCTCTTGCCGTCCGCCTTATTCGTCAGTGGATTCAAATGCGGCCGGAACCACGCGACTCGGCGGCTTCGGTTGCACCTCCAGTAAGCTCACGGAGTACGGGCCGTGTTGGACCTTTCTCAGCAGCCGAACCTGTCGTGTCGGATCCTTGGTCGCGTAGTGGAGAATCGACTGCAATTCGTGATCGCCGAGAAACGGGGCATCCAGAATGACAAAGAAATGCTCGGGCAAGTCTGCCTTCTGAGGAGACTTCGGACATTCCTCGGGCAGAAAGACACAGCGCCCGCCCGGATGTTTTCGAACGGCATAACCCATCCACGGATACTTCAGAAAATAATGCTCCGGAAGACCATAATAGATCACCGCATTATCGGGCAGGTTGGAAGCCGTGCGAATCGCCTCTTGCTGCGCGGCGACGATCCAATGGTAGCTTTCGCTCCGCTCCTGAACGGCGAGGTTATTACTGTGATCCGCGGGATACCACACACCATTACGGTTGCCGATGAATAACATCGCGACGGCGACTAATCCTATCGCCGTCAGACGAGGAGAATTCAGTGTTGTGATCCAATACGCCCCACCGAAAAACACGCACGGCAGAATCGCCACGAGGTAACGGGGCAAACAGAAGAAGTCCAAACGGGCAAAGTACGGCGCGACGAAGAAGAACAGCCCGAACATCACCGTCACCAGGAACGCCGCGCCGACGGCGCTCGACGGCAAACTGCGCAGGGAATTGGACTCGCCAGAAAGTTGGTCCGGCGGTGTCTGACCGTCTGATGCGGTTTCGTTCGTCAGCGATCGCCAAACCTCACGCAGCCGAATCACTCCGATGGCCACAAACAAGAGACAGCCGATCGTCACATCAGGAATCGAGACCAGATAAGGGATGTGATTGGCGCGCATGAACTCCCACCAACTACTCGGCGGCGTCGCGGCAGCGGCTCCCGCAAGGACCGGAGTAAACAGCATCGGGCCGATCGCCACCACGAGTCCGAGTCCGGCGAAGCTCAGAGCCATTCCGATCCGCTTCGCCAGCGAACCGGGTCGGACCAAGACTGCCACGGCCAGAGTGCCCGCCACGATCAATCCCGTTTGCTTGATCATTACCGCGAGCGTGGACCAAATCAGCGCTCGCCCTAATTTGCCATCGGCATAAGACGCGATGGCACTCACCACGCAAGCGGCGAGCGGAATCTCTAAATACATGGCCCCCACTTGCACTCGAAAGACCGGGCATAGCAATAAGGTGCCACATAACAACCAGGCTAATGAGTCTCCCAAGGACTTCGCGGTGAGTCGGTGCAGAACCGTCAACGTCCACGCGGCAGCCGCGAAGTGAAGAACGTGCAAGAGGGTAAACGCTGTCGGTCCCTGCCCCACTCCCCATAAGACCGCCGCAGTGATCCAAGTCACGAGCGATTCCGCATGACAATTCGGTCCCCCGTTGAGGTAGGTCGGTTGCTGCAACAGGTTCGGCAGATTGAAGCCGTTGTTCGCCAACTCCGCCGCGGCTGGAAAGAGTCCCAAGGCGGCATCCCAAACCGGAGGCTCCGACAGCGCGGACCACTTCAGACAAATGATCGCGACGAACCAGACGAGAAAGACGCCGGTCAGCGAACGAGTGGGTGGAGCGGGAGGTTGATCAATGGGCATGAATGGGTCTTCTGAATTGGGGGGCGAAGCAGCCAGAGTCAGCATCTCGTGTTCGTTTAACGGCGAGCCGAAGGCGTAGGCGGTAGGCATATCCGGCCGCAGCCAACGCATTCGCCTTCGGCTTGCAGTTCGACGATTTGGTCCATCGATATTCAACGTCCGCAGGAGACTCGCGACGGAGGTCTTACCTTCGAGGCTGTGTTCAACAGGTTTGTCGAATGCGTCTCGTAACCGAGCACTCTCGTTAAGCCGCGTTGACGGGTGAGTCTCGCTCAGACCGCTGCGATGGTTTTGATTCACGGACGTTGACAGCAAAGCAAACCGAGTGCCCTCAAGGCGCGGGGGCGGCACTGGAAGTGCTTGACGACGATCCGCCCGCAATTCGTAGCCACGCTCGCCAGAGCGTGGGCCGACTCACCAGCACGCCCACACTCTGGCGAGCGTGTTGAATGAGTCGTTTAACCGCCACGCCATCGGCGTGCGCGCGAACGTCAGTCGTTATTCCTCGATCCGCCCACGCCGTTGGCGTAGGGGTTAAACAAGAAACATCCCCACGCTCTGACGAGCGTGGCTACCAAGCGAACCTCGACCATGTCAGCGGACATTCCTTTCAATAAGCCGTTCATCGCGGGACGCGAGTTGTATTACATCGCGCAGGCTGTCACGTTCGGCAATCTGGCGGGTGACGGCGCTTTCACGCAGCGGTGCAGTCGGCTGTTGGAACAGCGCTTTGGCATATCACAAGTATTACTGACCCCCTCCTGCACGGCGGCGCTCGAAATGGCCGCGATGTTATGTAACCTCGGGCCGGGCGATGAGGTGATTCTGCCGACTTACACATTCGTCTCGACGGCCAATGCGGTCGTGCGGTTGGGGGCGCGTCCGGTGTTTGTCGATAGCCGGCCCGACACACTCAACATCGACGATGCTCTGATTGAAGAGGCAATCACGCCGAGAACCAAGGCGATCATCGTCGTGCATTATGCGGGCGTCGGTTGCGAAATGGATCGCATTCTCACGATCGCTCGGCAGTACGGTCTGAAGGTCATCGAAGATGCGGCTCAGGGAGTGAACGCCTTCTATAACGGGAAGGCGTTGGGATCGCTGGGTGACTTGGGCACCTACAGCTTTCACGAGACCAAGAACTTCAGTTGCGGCGAAGGGGGCGCGTTGTGCGTCAACGATCCGACGCTGCTGGAACGAGCGGAGATCATTCGCGACAAGGGGACCAACCGTCGCCAATTCTTCCGCGGGCAGGTCGATAAATACACTTGGGTCGAGATCGGCTCCTCGTACGTGCCCAGCGAAATCACGAGCGCGTATCTGTTCGGTCAACTGGAGCAGATGGATGAGATCACTCAGCGCCGCCGCCAGATCTATCAGTTCTATCGGCTGCACTTGAAGCATCTCGAAGCCGAGGGACTGCTCCGTCTGCCGCGCATTCCCGAAGACTGCGAAAGCAACTTTCATCTCTTCTTTTTATTGCTGCCGAACGCGGCCACACGCGATGCCTTGATGGCTCATCTGAAGTCGCAGGGGATCCTGGCGGTGTTTCATTACATCCCGCTGCACGCCTCGCCGATGGGATTGAAGTTCGGCTATCGCGAGGGAGCGTTGCCGGTAGCGGACGATCTCGCCGGGCGATTGTTGCGACTCCCCTTGTTCCATGACCTGACCGAGTCCGAGCAACAACGGATCGTGGATTGCATCACACAGTTTCTGCGGCGTGCGTCGTCGCCTGCTCGCGAATCGGTGCAATTGACAGTCGCAAGTGAGATGTCGCAGTAAAGCTGCAAGCAATGTGGCTCGACGCTCCGCGTCGAGATTCGCGACGCGGAGCGTCGCGCCACAATCTGACGCAGAGGCCAAGCATGACGATCACCACGAGTTCTCCAACCGCTTCGCTGCGCCGCCTGGAGTGGGACTCGACGCACTTCGGTGTTCGAGTGGCGGAGATCTCGTCGCCCGAACTTTCGGATGAAGAACTGCGAGGCGTGTTGACGGCAGCGCGTGCGGAGGGACACCAATTGATTTATTGGGCGACTCATCGAGAACGAACTCTGCCGTCTGACTTGATGGACGAGTTTCATGGGTTGGCGGTGAATCACCGCGTGAAGTTTGTTGCACAATTATTGTGGCGCGACGCTCCGCGTCGAGATTCGCGACGCG
>JBJXEX010000225.1:0-31623 GCA_046156195.1 Planctomycetaceae bacterium
TTGCCACACGTCGGATGAGTACTGCCGTTCCTGCCGACAGTGGTCGTGCAGGTCTTTGAGCGTCGCAAAGGCTTCGTCCGGTCCTCGCCGGTACAGCTCGCGGTTGGCTCGATTCAAAGTCGTCATCGTCTCGTCTCCTCATTGCAGAGTTACGGGTGCCAAAATCACAGCGTTCACCGACACCCGGTTGGTGAACGCCAAGACTCTGGTCCGTGAGACGAACGTGAACAGCACCGTCGGCCGAGCCAGAAACTCCGCCGATCAGAAAACCTCGCAAAAACCCTATTAGGGCACCACCGCCCACTCGGTTGACGAGCCGATTCCACGGCACCTCGTCAAACGAGTGGCGGTTGTGTGATTACCCGGATGAAAATGTCAAAAGAGCGAATCGACGATCAGGGGATTCCGTACCACACAACCGGGCATGTGTCACGTTGCCGGTCTGAGCGAGGTGGCTGCCAGAGAATTCACCAGCGATTGCCAAAGGTTATCTCCGATGGTCCCGCCGGGGACGGAACGCGGCACGAAGTCTTCACCGCGAGCCACCGAACTTCACACGGTCGCCAGACGCAACGGTCGAAACTACCTTGGCCAACTCTCTCGTAGCCCACGTCTCCCACTGTCCAACTCTTGGGGTTCACCGTAAACGTCCCCGAAACGGACCAGCTTGAAATTCGCCACACGGATCAATTCGCCTATCTGCCGACGTTTTTTTCCGTATGATCTCGCCCGCAACGATAAATCGTTCCTAACAGGCTGCCAGAAACTGGCAAAAGAACTTGTGGAATTCGGGAAAGAATCGATCCTCGGCAGTTTTTTTGTCAGCCTCAAAAGATGAATTCTTTGCCGATGAACATTGCAGAGACCTACGCTCAGAAGAAACTCCAAGCGAAGTGCGACTTTTTCGTCGAATCGCAGCTTTGGCCTCTTGAGCAGAATCTAAACCACCAAGGTTGGTTAAACAATTTTTTGCCTGAGGAGCGCAGGTTTGCTGAGTGCCTTCTTGATTCGTTTCTCTTCTTTTCGTCATCGTTGACTGGGACGCTCTTTCGTGCCGCGTTCCGCCAACTTGCACGACATGTAATAGCATTCGACGCTGATGCGACAACGGCAACGAACCTGTGGTCTCGGTTTACCGACAGCTTGTATCTAACGTATGTCACTGGTGAGCTCCCCAGCCCAACGGATAGCGGCCATTTATTCACTCGCCACGCCCGCCAGATACTCGGCATTTCAGAGTCAAATATTCTGAGTCCAGATCAAACCCTCGAAGCGTTGTCCTCCGATGCGTCAACGCCTGTTGTTTTTGTTGATGATTTTGTCGGCTCTGGAAACCAGTTCGTCGATACATGGAACCGAATATATGATTTTCCGGGGGGACGCAGTGACTCGTTCTCATCGTTGTTCCAGCGACAGAAGTTTTCGGTGTTCTACTGTCCGGTTTTGTGTACGTCCTTGGGCCGCGATCGAATCACCAAAGAAGCCCCCGAAGTGAAACTCTCACCCGCCCATTTTCTGGATTCCTCATACAGCGTGTTTTCGCCCGATACCACTATCTGGCCAGATCATCTACGTCCTACCGCCAACGCATTCTTACAAAGTGCTAGCTCCCGTGCGGGGATAACTCGCAATTGGAAAGGCTTTTGTGATCAAGGCCTCCTAGTCAGCTTCTCGCACTGTGTGCCAGACGCGACGATTCCGTTGATTGATCATAAGAGTGATAACTGGACCCCCTTGATCAATATCCAATGAGCCAAAACCTTTCCAGTTCTGTCCAGCAGCAACTAAGCAATCTGTTTGGCACTTACCGTGCTGAGTGGTTGCAAGAGAAAATATTTGATCTTTTTACCGAGCCGCAATACTTTCCAGAGCTCACAACGTCTGCCTCTTGTGTGTTGGTGGGCGGCCGCGGTACTGGCAAGACAACAGTGTTGCGTGGATTGTCCTATGAAGGGCAGTTTGCGCTCACCCAAAGCGTCCAGGCTCATGACAATGCGATTGCCAACGTTCCCTTTTTCGGTCTTTATCATAGGGTCAACACAAATCATGTATCCGCATTCCAAGGAGCCGACGTCCCCGAGTCCGATTGGTCACGACTCTTCGCGCACTATTTCAATTTGCTTCTCTCTGAACTCATCTTGGAATTTTTAGACTGGTATCAAAGCAAGACAAACACAAAGGTTGTACTTCCAATTCAAGAATGCCATCGTATCTGCACCGCGCTGCATCTCCCAGAGGTTGGAACGCACACAGAGATTCGCGATGCGATTGTCGATTCGCGAATCGCATTTGAGGCGTACGTCAACAATGCCGCAGACGGCAATCGCCCACGCCTGTCGTTGCAACAAGCGCCCGTTGATCTGTTGTCCAAATCCATTCTTTCGCTACCGCGTTTTGCACACCACCACTTCTTTTTTTTAATTGATGAGTACGAAAACCTTTTGGACTATCAGCAGCGCGTAGTCAACACATTGATAAAACATACGTCTGGACTGTATTACTTTAAGATAGGAGTGAAGGAGCTTGGATGGACCTGCCGCTCGACCTTGAATCCAAACGAACAGCTCATATCACCTGCCGATTACGCATTGGTTCGCATTTCCGACAAACTACAGGGCGAAACCTTTCGATCATTTGCGAAGAATGTTTGCCAAACGCGGCTGGGGCGCGTTCGCGTCGATGGTGATTCATCGCCAGCGTCTTTGGAGGGTGCGTTACCCGGGTTGACGGCAGAACAAGAGGCAATAGAGCTCGGTGTTGAAACTGAGGCGGGCAGGATCATCCAAACGATAAAGAAGTCGGCATCCTCTGAGGACATTGACGTCGCAACAAAGATGCACCCGCTCGAACTTTTCTTTCTTGATGGTTGGGCGAAAGGACATTCCGTCGAACCAATCACCGTTCTTGACGAGGTGCGACGCAATCCAGGGGCTTGGTCCGATCGCTACAACAACAACAAGTACGCAGCACTATTTGCGATACGCAAAGGAAAGCGAGGCATAGACAAGTACTATTGCGGCTGGGACACATTCACTCTGCTTGCCGGTGGAAATATTCGATATCTGCTAGAGCTTGTTGACCAGAGTTTTATCGCTCACTTGAGCGCAGGTGGCTCTTTTGCATCGCCAATTCCACAGGATGTTCAGACCAAGGTTGCGCAGCGTGTGGGGTCAATGAACCTGTCAGAATTGGAGGGTTTGTCCGTAAATGGGGCACGCTTGACGAAACTCTTGTTGGCCCTGGGACGCGTGTTTCAACTGCTCGCGGCGGAACCATTTGGACACGCTCCGGAGATGAATCAATTTGTTCTGACTTCATTGTCGGACGAAGTTGCGGCGTTGCTAAGAAACGCAGTAATGCACCTTGCTTTGATTCGTTTTCCGGGAACAAAGCTCGTAGACGAATCTGACACTCTTGAGTACGACTACGCTGTGCATCCTATTTTTAGCGCGCTTTTTGAGTTTAGCCCACGGAAAAAACGCAAGATGTCTTTGGCGGCCGAGCAAATTGAAATGCTTATCACAAATCCACGTTCTGCAATTGACGACATTCTTCGATCTCACCAACGCAGCAGCAGGCCACTTCCGCAGCAACTCACCTTGTTTACGAAGTTCTTCGAAGATGACAAATGAACTTCCGCCGCGAACGATTACCTTCGAGAAGGCTGCGGAGTTTGTACCGCAGCCTTCGAGCGTCTATGTGCATGGCAAATCTGTCGAGGAGCGCAGTGGGCACGTCTCCGGATGGCTCGAAAGTGTCAGAGACACCGTCGTCGTCGAAGTTGTGCGGGAAGATAGAGACAAGATCGTACTTCAGTGCCCACGACGGGGGCAGCTTACGATTTCATTGCGAAGCGCTTCTCAATTGAGCCAGTTTTGGACATCGCTACCAGTAGAGGCAGTTTACTTAGACATCACGGGGCTGAGGCATGGCACATGGGCCGGGCTGCTCCGCGGATTGGAGAACGCTCAATGTCGTATGTACGCAGTTTATGTTGAGCCAATTGACTATCAGATGAGTCCACTTCCGACTGAAAATGAGATTTTTGATTTGAGTGAAAAGATTGAGGGCGTCGCACCGCTTCCTGGTTTTGCTAGATTACGACGTGAGCAGCAAGCAGGGTGTTTTGTGCCGCTGCTCGGATTTGAAGGCACACGGCTTTTGTACTTGATTAACCAACTTGAACCACCTGAGCAAAAAATAATTCCAATTGTCGGTGTCCCTGGCTATCGCTGCGAATACCCGTTCGTAGCGTATCTGGCTAATCAGAAAGCGTTGCGTGATTCGCAAGCTTGGCGCCGAGTGCGATTCGCAGCCGCCGAATGTCCGTTTGACGTGATGAATGTGCTGGCGGGAATCCACCGTGAGAATTCAAGGGAAATTCTTACCGTCGCTCCGATTGGCACAAAACCTCAAGCTCTCGGTGCCGTATTATTCGCCATTCGAAATCCCGACAAAATTGAACTTGTTTACGATCATCCGGTACGCAAGGCGAAACGGACTCGCGGTACATCAAGGTTGCATCTTTATCAGATTGGGTGCGTCCTCGGGCGACAGTAGATGCCGGATAAGTACTTCACACCAACTGATCTCGCCGAGACGCTCGTGTCCCTGGTGCAAAACAAGGGAATAAAGGCGATTGCCGACTTCGCGGCCGGTCATGGCGAATTATTGCGTGCAGCAACAAGGCTATGGCCCGAATGCCAAGTCTTCGCTAACGATATCGACGTTTCCTGCGTGAGAGCGCTGAGAGCCGATAGCTCCCGCTGGACGGTGAGCCAATGCGATTTTCTCAATGCCCGATCCCGTCTTCAGAGCATTCAACTGCGACACGCATTAGGCAAGGTGTGCGCTATCTTTCTAAATCCTCCCTTTAGCGGTCGCGGTGGCACTCGGACCACTGTCATGTGTCGTGGGCAGCACATGCAATGCAGCAAGGCAATGGCGTTTGTGCTTAATAGCCTTCCTTATTTGCGTAAGGAAGGGGAACTAATTGCGATCCTGCCGGCATCTGCGATGACAAACGAAAAAGATCGCCAAGCGCGCGACTACCTCGCATCAACATTTGAATTTAAGGTCGTGCAACATTGCAACCGGAAAACGTTCTCAGGCTGTGCGGCGCAAACCGTGATTACCTATTTGAGCAATCGACCGGCCAAGCCGGTGGTGGTTCGGAATATTGAAAATGAAAGACGTAGCAAGAGTTGGATCGATATCTCAATCGTTCGTGGATGTATCCCGCTACACGAAGCTGAAAACGGACTAGCGGGCTCTGGTTTTGCGTTTGTTCATAGCACTGACGTTCGCGGTGCGGAGATAGACGCGATTCCAAGGAGTGTTCGACAGCAGCCGCGAACGGCTGTCGGACCATGTGTGTTGATTTCCCGAGTAGGCAATCCCGTTTCCAAAAAGTGTGCATTGTACCTGAACAAAAGCAGGATTGTTTTGTCAGACTGCGTCATCGCCCTTGAGTGTGGTAGTTGCGAAGAGGCAGCGGCAGTTCAAAGGCGGCTGGTGTCGAACTGGACCATGTTGGCAGCGAAGTACAACGGAACCTGCGCTCCGTATATCACGATGCGAGGTTTGGAGGAGGTCTTGCCGTTATACCGACTCCGCATACAAAGCAAGAGTTGGCGTAGAACGTGACCGCAGTTGTGAAGTTGCATCGGATGTCGGGACGGCCGATGTACACAAATACGACCTCATTGAGTTCTATTACTTCGCCAGTTATCGCGCTCCTACACGGAGATCCGTTCGACGATGTTGCGTGTCACGCGGCGTTTGCGACGGTCGTAAAGTCGCGTCGTCCGTGGATCAGCGTGGCCGGCCAGATATTGCACGTCTTCCAAGGGGACGCCTTGCTCCAAGAGGTCGGTGATTGTCGTCACGCGAAACGAATGGGGTGACAAACGAGAAGACAATCCCGCATCACGCAACCTGCGTTTGACCATGCGAGCCATGTCGTCCGCCGACATGGGATTGGTCGTCAGCCGTTTGGTCCGGCGAATAGCGGTATGGAAAAACGGCAAGGATGGGTCGGCATACCGCAGTCCGCTCCGATCCAGATACTCGTTCAGCGACCGTTGCAGGTCATGGCGAACGGGGATCTCTCGGACCTTGCCCCCTTTCTCTTGGAACCGCAGGCAGAATTGGTCGCCGACTTCGTAGAAATCACGCAGTCGCAACTTGGCGACCGCCCCGACGCGGGCCGCCGTGTAAATCAGAATGCCGATTACGGCGAAGTCTCGCCGCCCGACATCGTGGGTCGCATCAATGCTCTTCAGCAATCGCCGCGCGTGCTCGACGGAAATCTCCGGCGTCTTGCCTTCGACCACTTGATACCGCTCGCTGCGAACTGACAGCGCCGGATTCAGGATGATGACGTGTCGCAGCACGAGTTCGTCAAAGAAGCGCCGCAGAGCAGCGAGATGCAGCTTGCGCGTCGGAAGGGAGACCGTCAGACCATCCAGATATCGTCCGACCTCTCCGGGCGTAATTTGAACAAGTTCTCGATCGTGGAGTCGGCACCAGTCTGAAAACCGGCGGACGGCGTGCAGATAGGCTTTCCGCGTGTAGGGATTGCGAATCCGTCCGAAGAGGAATTCTTCAAAGGCAAATCTCGCCCCATCACCGGCGCGGCGAATCAAGTCCGGCAACTCACTCGATTTCGACTTCGTTGCAACGTCGCTGCGATTCCTGACCATCAAACTTTGATTGTCCATTGACCTCCATGATTGGTCCAACACTTAGCCGCCATGTCACACTCCAGGTGGCCACATCCAGTCTCCGAATGTTGACTCAATTCTTGTCATGCCCAGACAGGCAATTGTTCAAAGGGCCTGACGTTAGATTGGCACACCCGGCAACTGGCGGAATCCGTCGATTTGCGAGTTTTTCATCCCCTCTTGCTTAGCGCCGGATAATGTCCTTTGTCTGGCACAAATCCAGCCATTAGGCAAGCACGAAATGCTTCGGCGATTTCCAATTGCTGACGTGATTCAAAGCCTTGGTGAGACAGTCCCGGTGTTCGTCGGACATTCGAGTTGAAGGCATTGACAGGCGAATCGAGCCGTCGCGATAGGCGGTCAACGCGACTCCATTGTCGCGAAACCTTGCTTGTCGTTCGTCTGGCCCAGAGAGTTCGTCGGATGTTGTTGGGCCGTTGGCCAAGAGGATTGCCGATCGCATCGACAAGTGAAGCCGCTTCGGAGTCCACGACGACTCGGAAAAACAATCGAGCACGAAGTCCAGGTTTCGGAGCCGTTCCTGATAAGCCGAGTTGAGTCGATCTGGCGAGGCTTGGCTGGCGGACAACGCTGCGTTGGCGGTCAGCATCGTCGTGACATTCACCGTTTCGGAATAACGATTGACGTGATCCGAGAGAAGTTGTTCGGTCAGTGAAAGAAGTGGGTCATGCAAACGTCCAGAAGACTCTCGGTTGGCCATGACGCATCGAAGCTGTTCCGCAATCACTGGATTCCCGGCGACAGCGACACCCATCGGCAGGTGTGCTCCGAGCCATTTGTGACAGCCAACGATCGTGACATCTGCGGCATCCGCAAGTGACGGGTTAGGAATCTGGCAAAATGCCTGGGCGGCATCCGCCAACACAAAACGGACTTCGTGATTTGCTCGCAGTGTGGCAACCAACTGAGTAACGGGAATCGCGACTCCAAGATTGCTCACGACGGGCAGAAATAATCCGTCGCAGGCGTGTTGCCGGAAGGCGCTGGCCAGGTGATTCGCTACGTCGTTTGCGGACCAACATTCCTCGATGACCGCTTGGGCCAATGGAATCTGTGTGGTTCGCCGTCCCTGTCGAATCGACTCATCTTCAACGATGGCCTGCCATGCCGGCCAATTCATGTCGGTCGTCAAGACATGGCGACATTGGCGAAACATGACACGGGCCGCGAGTCGCACCAGTTGTGCCGTTCGGTTGGCGAGAAACACTTGTCGTGGATCAGCAACCAAAAAGGACTCGGCAAACATCCGCCGCAGATTGGACACTCCCTGCCACCGAGCCAATTCGGGGTAGCTGACGCGCACTGACTCCGGCCACACGTCCGCACCGTGTCTCAAGAAGGCGAGCGAGTACAGGGACGGATCATCCGCCGCCAGTCGTGCGAACTCACACAGAGCTTGCGACGCACTGGGACACGCCGGCCCCATCCGTGCTGTATCCATAAAGAGACGCATTCGCCAATCAACCGCCTGAAGGCTGGCACGCCAGCCCTCGGCGCGATCCTAGTTCCTGAGTCGGAACTGATCCAGTAATTCTTTGTAAGAGGTCGCGTACACGCCAAGTTTCTCCCACTGCTGTTCGGCTTCGCGGATGGCATTCAGGTCAAAATTCAGCGTGAAGCGGAATGTTGTCAGATTGTCCTCGGCAAGCTCCTGCGTCCCCACGGCGAGTTGGCCGTAAATTCCAATGTCGCGGATCAGGTCTGGTTCATTCCGTATGTCAGACAGGCGAGCCAGCCGAATCCAAATCCCGTGAACCAATTGCTCGTGAATCCACTGCCGCAGTTCCTCGACAGGCAGGTCTTGGTCCTTCGGCCAAAGCTCATCGGCAATCACCACGATGCGTTCGATGTTGACGATCTGCTGGTCGATAAGCTGGAAATTGAGTTGCATACTTCCCATGCCCGCCGCGTCCTGCCAGTACTGCGGATGACGAACGATGGCGACGGAGTGGTAGAAGAAAACAACCGGGTCGCGCAGCAATTGTTCGTACGCGATGCGCCACGTCTCCGTTTCCGTGAAGACGATCACCCCTTGACCCATCGCCGCGCAATCCGCCGCCATCTTGTCGAGTCGCTGCAAGGCGAGGTCGCGAAACACGGCTTTCGTGCGTTGGCTGATCCGCAGCATCTGCTGCGAAATCCGCTTGTACCGGTCGAAAACTTCCGTGTCGTGTGACAAATAGAACGGCGTTTCCAAGAGGCCGAGCGATTTGTCGTGGCTGGTCGCTTGACGGTGCAAAAGAATCGCCACGATGCCGCTGAGCAGAATTCCCAGCCACAATGTTTGCAGCCAAGCCGCACCGATCCAGGCAACAGCCACCGTGCCGCCGATCCCCACGGTCACGGCGAACGCCGGGACAAGGCGTTTGATTCGATGTGTTTTGTCGCCAAACATGGCCTGACGGTACGACAGAAATCGATTCGCGGCAAGCAGATCGCAAGCCGTGAAAAAAGCTGTGTGTTTCCGATTGGTTGCAAATCCCACGTCATCGCTTCGCCGTGGGGAGCATTCAGGAAACAGTCACTCGCCGGCCAAGCCCGGCGCGGCCGAGAACCGGTGGGGCCTGCTGTTTCTGAATGTGCTTGTGCGATTCGAGAACTTCTGGCAGATAGATGGTGCTCGGTGAAGCGGAGGCAGGCTCTGCGGGGACGCAACCTGACCAAGGAATAGCCGAGTCGAAGCGTCGGAGTTGCTCTGCGCTGGATGGCCGGAGTGGAACGGTTCCTGGAACTGCTTCACTCCGGCCTGTTTTGTTTGTTCTCAACGAAGGTTTCGCCTTCGCGGTCAGGCATCTTCTTTCGACCGCACCCCCCCCTGCGCCAGTCTCATCCCAACAACTCCGATGCGAGCCATGCCTCCAAAAATCCAATGCGAATGAACGAGGCGAAGCCGGTGTTCGACATAACGCATCCGCACTGTTGGCTGCGATTATCGGTGTTGACCGACGAAGGTGGCATGGCAGAGTAAGCAGTGCCAAGCGGCCTGATATTCCGCCGCGTCGAGGAGAGATTGAACGCTGTCGAGGACTTCGGTATCGAGCACACTCCAGATACCGACCGTGTGGCGATCGAGTTGTTGACGGAGCCGGATCAAAAACCGATCCACAGACTCGGTTTCTGGCTGAAACCCTTTGAGTCCCTCGCGATCAATCCATCCCAGATAGGCGTGCTTCATGCCTTCCTGGTTAGCACGATTTCGTGAGTCAAGCAAGAGGCCGCTTGGGGTCGCTCAATCACTCAACGGAATGCCCGCCGTCCTTCAATCGCGGCAAATCGGGACAATGATCCTGGGGCGTTCACGGAGACAGCAATCCCTCTTCAATGAGCACCTGCTTGTGGTCGTTGATGAGTCGCTGGGCGCGTTTTGTCGCTTCAATATCACGCGGGCGGTTCAATGAGGTGTCGCCTGTGTATGGGAAACTGCCCAAAGGGCGTCGCGACTCGGGTTGGCGGCCGTGTTGGGAACCGATCATCGAAAGTATTTGCAAACCTTCCAGGGTTGGGTTCAGCGCACCGAGTCGTTCAAGCGTGTTCCAAGAAATCGGTTTCTTTTCATTCGTCGTGTTCCATTCATTGTAGACGTTTCTCGGTTGGTCATAATTCGGCGTGATGAATGGTGACAGCAGTCGCATGGCTTCGGTGCGAACGGCGTCAAATGCTCGAAGCCGCTCTAGCCGCGCGACGGCTTGAATGGTTTGGTTCTGAACGAGCCGTTCCTTCTTCGCGATGTTTTGAATTTGGTCACTGACAATCGTTGATTCGCTGGCGAATTCGGCGAGTTTGGCACTATGCGATTGTTTGAGCGAAGCCGTCAAACGATTCACTTTGTCCGTCACGGCGGCGGCGTGGTCGGACTTACGTTTCGCGTCAGACGCGGCAAAGGTCTCTTTCCAGTTCAGTCCGTCTGGCCGGATTGCAACCGACTGTGCCAGTCCTCGAATCTCGTCCGACAATCGCTTCAAGGCGATGCCGAGCGAAGGATCGTTTTGGACATGTGCCGGGACAGAGTCCAGGTGTTGCTCGATGTGCTGACGCATGATCGCGAGCCGCGCTTGTATCTGCGTGATTCGCGCCGGGACGATATTCTCGACGGAGCGGAGCGACTCGACGCGCTGCTCCAATTCGGCAACTTCGCTGAGCCAGGCGACTCCTGGCGGCGGCTTTTTTTCCACGACGGGCGGGACTGATTCCTGCTTCACTTCGACAACGACAGGATTGGTTGTGGCCTCAGTGGAATCGGCTTTGACCGGAACAGAGTCGGCTTTGATCTCAGCAGAA
This sequence comes from Planctomycetaceae bacterium, assembly GCA_046156195.1. GTDB lineage: Bacteria > Planctomycetota > Planctomycetia > Planctomycetales > Planctomycetaceae > SXKJ01. The sequence goes on from JBJXEX010000225.1 coordinate 11,025, forward strand.
TTGGCAGTGGGATTGGGCTGCTTCAGTACGTCGGTGGATTCTTCCAGCAGCTTCAGTGCGGCGAAAAACAATAACGGAACCGTTCCCAAGAGGATCAACGTGTGCCACAAATCCTGATAGCGTTTGCGGAGTGTCATGTGGGTAGATTTTCTGGCGGGGCGTGTTGGGATGTGGTCAAGGAGCGAGCAGTTTGCCCTCCACCATCGCTTCGCCGTGACGGTGGAGAAAGTCCCGGATGGCCTTGAGTTCTCGAATGCTTTCAGGTTTGTTCGCGTCGATCACCCAACTGTTGAACCTCGGAAAGGAGCCCAGCGGTCGGTCATTCCGGCCTTCAAGCAAGTCGCCACCGGCGCTCATCAAAAAAAACCTCAAGCCCTCGACGTCATCTTCGAGCGCTCCGGTGCGCAGCAACGCGGAATACGAAACCGGTTGGGCGTCGATGACAACCGCGAATCCCCAACGTGATTTGAGTTGCCGATAACCCGACGTGATAAACGGCGAAAGCCGTGAACGAAATTGAGGAAGCTCGTCCTCCATTCGTTTTTTGGCCGCAAGTCGCTGTTTGTCGAGTTCGCGCAACTGTTCATCGCGTTTAGCCTGGGTCTCGGCCACTTGTTTCGCGGAATCAGTTTCGAGTTGCTCCAGATCGCTCTGAGCTTTGCTGTGTTTGTCGCTCAGTTTTTCGAGTCGCTCTCGCGCAGCCCGGATGTCTTCGTCGAATTGCGTTTGCAGTTCCTTTTGTTTCGCGACCGCCTCCTGATTCACGCGGCCTGCATCGTCGGTGTCCAACTTGTCAATCGCTTCCGCCAAAGTTTGACCGTCGGGTGAAGGCTTCGACGATGCAAGGAGTTCGTCCAGCACCGCCTCCAACGAGTCGCTAGTCGCCGCGGCCGAACGAAGCTTGACTCGGATCGAGTCGAGTTGACCGTCATACGAACTGAGATCCGCAATCGGCAATACCGCTTGCGTACATTCCAATCGGATACGGGTCAACGTCCCACGCAGTTCGTCCAATTCAGACTTCGTCAACGGCATCAGCGATACCAGAAGTCGGAACTCCCTCGCCGATGCAGCCAACCGCTTTCCTTCGTCACTCTGCGACAAAGTCTGAACGCGACGGTCCCATTTTTGGATTCGTTGGTCGAGGACATCGGCGGCGGTTTTCAAGCTGGCTGTACGCAACTCGAACTCCGTGCGTTGCAGATGCAACAAGACGAGTTGCTCCTGACGCGCGTACGCCCGACGCAAATCCGCTGTCTTGTCGGGGACGGTTTGCGGCAATGAAACAGATTGCGGCAGCGCGGGAGTGGCTTTCGATGCGTCGCCGACTGGCTCTGTCTTCACCGTCTGCTCCGTCTTCACCGGCAACAGCGAGGGAGATTCCCGTTGCGTTTGAAATCCGAGCGTCGGACCGACCGCAAACACGACGAAGAGGAGCCAACCTGCAATGAGCAAGAGTCCCGCCGTGACCACGATGACAACTTGAGAAACGAGATAGTGATCGGCCACTCCCGACAACTGACTCTGTTGGGACTGAGAGGGCGCACTTGAGTTGAGAACGGGCGACGACATGGCGGCTCCTTAGTCAGAGTCGCGTGTCGTGGCCATACCAAAGATCACGACCGTCACGAGGGCCAGCGGAACCGCGAGGCCCAGCATCGACCACGCGCCGTACAGCAAGCCGAAGAGAGCCGATTGAACCGTCAGGAGTCCGAACGCGGCGGCCACCGTTGGGAAGGCAACGTCGATCCAGCCGCCAGGATGATGGCCCGTGCGAGAACGAATTCGTAGCGAATATCCAAACGCAGCAATGGCTGCCGCGCTCAACAGCAATGACAGCGGCAACATGACTCCCGGTTGCAATCGGCTGAAGAGCATCATGGTCACCGCCGTGACCGCCGTGGTCTTGGCCAGAGTTTGCAGTCTGCTCGTTTCTTGAAGAATCTCCGGCGACGGCAATTCGAGTGCCTGAGTTTCGAGAGTCGCTTCACGTCGTCGCCGATGGATTTCTCGGTCCACGTCCCGTTGTCCCCACCCGGTGAGCACGAAGTGGCCGAGCAAGATCGCCGGGTCAAGCTCGTGTGTGCTGCGTAAGACTTCTGTCTGCGTGCTGCGCAACAGCGGCTCAGATTGCCACTGATCTTCCCGAATCTGTCGTTCGACGATTTGCTCCAGAATCAAGGTGCCTTCTAGGACTCGCAAATGCGGATGCAGCCATTCCGGAATCTGATCAATCAATTCGTCGTGCTTGAGAGGAATCGGATGAATTGCCTGATCCAATTCGCGTGCCTCGGCGTTCATGACATGGTGTTCGTGCCGTTCAATGAAGTAGCGATTGCGGACTCGCAGCCGTTCCCATTCTTCCCGGACCAACGTGTTGCGTTCGACCCGTCGCACGGTCGTTGTTTTCTTGGACTCGATTTGGTCCTGTTCGATGGCGTGACGAAAGAAGTTGAGCTTGCAAGTTCGCTCGTCCTTCCAGTCGATGATCCCCACGACATTCAATTCCACCAGCATGTGCAGGGAAACAATCAACTGCTTGGCCAGCGTGTGGCTGGCCTCTTGCAGCAATTTCACGACCGTGCCTTGGATGATCGAGAGTGGTTGAGCGATCAACTCAGCCGTGAGCACTGGTGGTAAGGGAATCAGAACGTGATCCAGGGCGGTCAACAACGGTCGGCGTGCCTTGTCCAATGCGTCGGCCCGCGCCTGCGGAAGATGTTCACCGCTGACCTGAAACTGCACGACGTGATAACACAGCGTGCGGACAAACCGACGAATTTCATCCTGACGCTGACGCAACAACTCGGAACAGTGAACGGTCACTTGAGCGATCGTGTCGCGGGTCGTCGCCTGAAAAACGCTCGTCGTCGGGAGCTGATTCCAAACAACATCCTGAAGCTGCGCAAATAACGGAGACAGCGTGTGTGTTTCGACCGGCACCAGATCGGCCGGACCAGAACCGGGAACCAACGAATACGCCTCAACCAATTGCGGCAGCAACGTGTTGAATCGCGTCTGTCGGTCCAAGAGTTCCACGGCCATACATCACCTTTTCGGTAGGTCAGATTGTACTACAAACGCCGCCGTGAGGTGAAATTACGGCGCGGTTTCAAGGGGCCTGAGAATTCGGACTTCAATCGCGCAAACGAAGGGGTTCCAATTGCACACGATACCGTTGGACGATTTCGGTCAGCAATTGTCCGCAGTCCTCAGCAACCGGAGTGCGTTGAAAACGACTGCCAGCGAGACGCCCATGTCGGCGGCGATGGCGGTCCAGAGGTTGGCGTGGCCGAGAATTGTGAGCAGCACGAAGACGGCTTTCACGCCGAGTGAGGCGGTGATGTTTTGGCGGATGATGCGTAGCGTGCGGTGTGAGTGGGCGATCAGCCAAGCAACGCGGGAGAGGTCGTCGCTCATCAGGGCGATGTCGGCGGTTTCGAGGGCGGCGTCGGTGCCGGCCGCTCCCATTGCGATGCCGAGACTGGCGCGGGCCATTGCGGGAGCGTCGTTCACGCCGTCGCCGATCATGCCGACGATGCCGTGACTGGCAACCAGTTCCTCAATGGCGGCGATCTTGTCTTCGGGCAGAAGTTCGGCGCGGACGTCGTCCAGGCCGACTTCGCTCGCGACCTTCTTGGCGGCGGCGGAGTTGTCGCCGGTGAGCATGACCAGACGCTCGATGCCGGCTCGGTGCATCGCGGCGAGGGCGTCTTTGGCATTGGGGCGAATCGCATCACCCAGCGCGATCAGACCGCAGACGTGTTCGTGGGCGGCAATCACGACGACGCTGTGGCCGCGCGCGGCGAGTTCTTCCATGCGTTCGTGCAGTTCGGGAGTTTCCTGGCCGCGTTGCTCAAAGGCTCGGTGCGAACCGATCCAGACCGGTTGCCCGTCCAGCTTCGCGGTCGCGCCTTTGCCGGAGATGGCTTGGAAGTCTTCGGCCGGTTTCGGTTTTAGGCCCAGCGATTCGGCATGGCGGACGATGGCTTCGGCGAGAGGGTGTTGAGAACGAGCGTCGATCGCGGCAGCGATTTCGAGGACTTCGTGTTCGGTGTGTCCGCTCAGTGCGACGACCTCTTTCACTTCGGGACGACCGACCGTGAGCGTGCCGGTCTTGTCGAGCGCGATGGCTTTCAGCTTCGACGCCACTTCCAAAAAGCTGGCTCCTTTGACCAGCACGCCTTGATGCGCGGCGCTGGCCAATGCGGCGACAAAGCTGACCGGCGTGGAGATCACCAACGCGCACGGGCAGGCAATCACCAGCAACACCAAGCCTTGATAGAACCAGTATGACCAGCTTGCTCCGGCCAACAGCGGCGGCAGCAGCATGACCGCGACGGCCAGCGCCATCACGGCCGGTGTGTAGCGCCGAGCAAAGGTCTCTACCCACTGCTCGATCGGCGCACGCTTGCGTTGGGCATCGGCAACGAGACGAATGATGCGTGACAGGGTTGAGTCATCGGCGCGCTTCGTCGTCTCGACTTCAATGGCTCCGTCTTGGTTGATTGTACCGGCGAAGACGTCGTGACCGGGCTGCTTCGGAACTGGCACCGACTCGCCGGTGATCGGAGCTTGGTTGACTGTCGTCTCCCCCTTGAGCACTCGGCCGTCCAGCGGAAATTTCTCGCCCGGCCGAACCACCAACGTATCGCCCACATTGACGTCCTTGGCCGGCAGCGTAACTTCCGAGCCGTCCGGACGCAGCACACGAGCGGTCTCAGGTGTGAGCTTCATCAAGGCTTCGACCGCGCGCCGGGCGCGACCAACGCTCCACGCCTCCAGCGCCAGCGAGACCGCGAACAGGAATGACACCGTCGCCGCCTCGGAGAATTCGCCGATGCCGATGGCTCCCGTCACAGCCACAACCATCAACACGTTGATGTCCAGCCGCCATCCGCGCAACGCGAACCAAGCTTTCGGCAACACCGGACTCGCGCCGAGCGCTGTGCTCAGGAGGTACAGGCCGACAACCAACGGCGGGATCTCGTCTTCGGTGGCTCCGATCACGGCCGCCCAGCCGGACATGAAGCCGTGAGCGATCAATGCGAATCCGAGAGCGATGCCACTGCCCAATGTGACGAGCGTCTTCCACCCCCGATTTCCCCGATCCTGTGATCCGTCACGTTCCAAAGTTTCGCCCAAGACTTCCGCTCGCATCCCTGTCTTGGCGACGGTCTCGACAATGCCCTCATCCGAGACGGCGGCAGGATCATGGTCAACGATCATCAAACCGCGCAGGACATCGAACGACAGTTCTGTGACGCCGGGCAGCTTCCCCACCGTGTCGCGCAGGACGGCGGCCTCTTCGGCGCAATCAAGCCCCTGCACTTGGTATCGCGATATGGTCATGGAGTTTCTCCTGTACCGAGCTTAAGCCGTGACGGTCTCCGAAGTTGAGCGACTATGTCATTCGCTGACCGAGACACAAAGAACGCAACTCCAAACGGTTCAATCAATTCTGTGCTGTGTCCGGTGTATCGACTCCGCCGCTCCAGGTCTATTTTGATTGAACTCCACTGAAATTTCGATCAATCAAACTTATGATTTGTATTTATCAAAAACACTCGCTAGAAGCTGCCCCGTGAACTTGCCACCCAATCTCCCGATCTAAGCAACGAGGATGCCATGAAGAGAATTTTGAGAACAAACCATCAAGGATTTACCCTCATCGAACTCCTGGTGGTCATTGCCATCATCGCCATTTTAATTGCCCTGCTGCTGCCGGCCGTGCAACAGGCGAGAGAAGCGGCTCGCCGCTCGCAATGCAAAAACAATCTGAAGCAGATTGGGCTGGCGCTGCACAACTACGGTGAAGCCTTCAAAAACTTTCCGCCGAGCTACTGCGTGGTGCCGGGCGTCACGACCACGGTTGGCGGGCAGTGGTCATTCCGGGCACGCATTCTGCCGCACCTGGAGCAAGCGGGACTCCAAAAGCTCGTCGATTGGAATCTGGCCTATTCTGCTCAACTGAATGTGGCCATCAAGCGAATACCGTCGTTCCTCTGTCCGAGCGAAGTGAACGACATGACGCGAGTTTTTACGTCCGGCCCCAACGTCGGTCAGCCACGAGATTACCCGGCCAACTACGGGATGAACTTCGGGACGTGGCAGATTTGGAATCCCACGAACGGGGCGGCGGGCGACGGTTCCTTTCACCCCAACAGCGCCTTCACGACGGCCGCCTTCAAAGACGGAACGAGCAATACACTGTGTGCGACCGAATTGAAGGCGTACACGCCCTATGTGCGAAACACGACGAGTGATCCGGGGCCAACTCCGCCCACGTCGGCGTCATTTGCAACGAGTCTCGTTGGTGATGGTTGCTGCATTGGGACGAACACTCAACAGAACACCGGACACACCGAGTGGGCCGACGGCTTGTGCCAGCAGAGCGGCTTCACGACGACTTTCACGCCGAACACCAAGGTTCCTTACGTCGTTGCCGGAACCACCTACGACATCGACTTGGTCTCGTGGCGCGAGGGAACACACGCGACACGAGTGACCTATGCCGCGCTCACCGCTCGCAGCCATCACACGGGAATCGTCCAAGCCCTCATGATGGATGGCTCCGTGAAGATGATCAACGAGAAGATTTCGTTGACCACCTGGCGAGCGTTGGGAACCCGTCGCGGCTCCGAAGTCGTCGGCGAGTTCTAGGATCGCAGGTCTTGCGATGCGGCCGTTTGTGGACGACTTTTACTTGAAAATCGCTCAGTGGCTCGCCATTCAGCCTCGTGTTCAGAATTGGGCAATCACCTCGCGCTGCGCGCGAGTCCCCAGCCCGCGCCAGATGGACAAGTCGAGTGAGTTGGACACCGCCCGCACGGAACCATCGACGAGCAGCACATGCACCATCGAATCGTGATAACTGCGTGACGTCATGACCGCATACGTCGCCCGATTGGGCGTGTTCACGGCCCCCTCCCGCGAGGAGGTGTAGTCGATATCTTGCCCGCTACTGTTCAAGACTTTCGAGTTTGGTGTAAGTGTGGTCGTAATGCCCGACTGATTAGCACGGCCGTCAACCCATTCCGCATGCCCGGAGGTGCTCACAGACGCCGCGCCCGCGAGTGCTACCACCGCCGCCGCATTCGCGGGAGCGGGCGAACCCAGCGCCGAGGGATTGCCAGTGTCACGGACATAGGGCTGGAAGGCCCTCACCTCAGCCATCGCCAGTGTGAAGCTTGTACCATCGCGAAAAGCCGCCGTGCTTAACGAACTATTGGGAGCAAAGGCCCCGTCCCCGGTTTGCCCGGTGATTGGGTCAAACACAAACCACGTTCCCAAGTTCACGCCGTAGTTCAGTGGAAAGTGTGTCACCGTGGGAGTGTCTGGATAGGGCTCCGCCTTGATTTCGCTGGGGCAAATCAACACCGGAATCTTTTTTGCGCACACGGGGATGTTCGTTCCCACGTCGTAGTTAATGCCGAAGTTAATCAGGTTTTTGAGGGAGGCTTGCTCGACATAGGGCAGCAACCGGGCTTGCGTGGACCAGCCTTTGATCGTGCTGGTGTAGTTCGCGGGGATGCTCGCAGTGTGAGGAAAGACTCGGTTTGTGTCGTGATAGTTGTGCAAGGCGAGACCAAGCTGCTTCAGGTTGTTCTTGCACTGGCTTCGACGTGCGGCCTCCCGAGCCTGCTGAACGGCCGGCAGTAAAAGCGCAATCAGTATGGCGATGATGGCAATCACCACCAAAAGCTCGATCAACGTAAAACCGCGATTCTTTAGACTCACTACCATGATGCCACCTTCAAAAAAGGAACGAACGGGAAGCTTCCGGCTTCAACGCTTCACGACCTTCGTGAGCGGACTCCAGTAGCGGCTCGCATCTGGTGGCTGGCGACGTAATCTCTTAGCTGGCTGCCGACTGCGATCTAATTGCTATTGAGACTTGATCTCATTAAGGTGCGTAGGCTATTGATCGGCGGTCGATTTACAAGTCTCTCAAGGATGAAATGTTGAAAACTTTCGGATGAGGCGACTCGGCCTGCAATGCCTGTCCGGTATGGGGTGGGCGCTCGTTCGATAGGACTGCGGAATCGTGCTCAACAATCATCATGTTCTTTTGGTAAAGACGGACTCTTGAAGCAGGTGACGGCCAAGAGGGTGCCACACTCGACGGCACGGAGCATCAAAGACGTTCGTAGCGAGTTGATGGGGATCGGACCACGGCGGCCGAGCGTGTCGCAAAACGATCAAAGCCCTCGAAGCCGCAACACGCCAAATCTCTCGCAAGGCCAGCAGTTGGAGCGGCGTCCGTTCGACGATGATGACGAAAACGCTTTCGTCCGCGAGCGGGATCGCCTCCGCTCGCCCCACAATGAGGCGCGGGATCGGCTGGCTGGCTTGGGGGCGGAGCGTCTTCACACGGCTGGGGTTGAGGTTCCAAGCGAACGGATGCCGGCCTTCGCCGCCGATTCGAGAATCAATGGCGACATCGAACCGCTCTGTTGGAAATCCGTGGTGCAGTCCATAAGGCAGCCCGACATTTCCGCCGGCCTTTCTTCAAGCGAAAAGACCCCGCTCCCAGCGATGGCTTGTCAACCATCAAAGAGGCGGGGCAATCTGGAAAGTGATCCGAAGAGTTGGCGTTACTTGTCCGCTTTCTTCTCCGTCTTCGCATCGGCCTTCTTCTCCGCTTTCTTGTCGGCCTTCTTGGGGATCGGCAGCTTTTCGATCTTCAGCATCTTCAGGAGCTTTTGGGTCTCGACTTGGGCGTGGTCGATTTCGTGCCACATGTCGGCACAGCAGTCCGCAATGGCGACGTGGTCGCCGTGCTCCTTCAAGCACTGCTCTTCCGCCATGCCGCAGACTTCTTGAGCTTTGGCGTGATGTTTTTCAATCAGCGTGATCTGCTTGACGATTTCCGGTTCCTTGGCATGATCGGCCTTGAGCTTCGCCAGCGCCTTGTCCGCCTCCGTGAGATCCTTCTTGATGCCAGTGACCAGTTCTTTGGCTTCCGCCTTCGTGACTGGCGATTGAGGCTGCGTGTATTGATAGAGCATTTGCGACCGGTCCTGAGCGTGACGCTGATAGGTCTGAACGCGGCCGCCGTTCCAGGCGTCTCCGCGAATCTTCGCGCCGGCATCGTTCTGAGCAAAGCCGATCGAGCCAACAGCCAACGTCAACAAGCACACGGACAGAGTTTGAAGGGTCTTCATGGAATTGTCTTTCTGGAAATAGTGAATGCACGGGTTCGTCCAACAGACTGTTGGAACGGTTTGAGGGTCGCGGGTTCGCTCACGTCGCGAACTCCGCATGAGTTTTGTTTGCCGACGATGCCGAGCGACCGTAGTCGTTACCAACCGCCGCCATAACGGCGAGGATCAGTCTTCGGCAGCAGATAGCTTGGCGTGCGGCTCGGAGCCGCCGGTGCTCGATAGACCGGCGCGGGAGCGGACGGCTCGTAAGAGAAGCTGCGATATGTGCCCGGTGCGGTCGCAGTCGCAGTCGGTGCGGCCGCTGCCGGTGCGCACGAATCGACGGCCACGCAGCAAGACCGGCTGGACGCAAAGATCGAGCGGCTGTGCCGAGTGCCCGGTCGTTTCCCACCGGCGAACGCATCGCTGGTCATTGCCACGGTCAAGGCCACGGCCACGCAGGCCACGAGTGAAGTTTTCGTCAACATGATTGTGCTCCTGAGAAATGTTGGAAGCGGAATGAACTCAAGTCCTGAAGAAACGAATTCGCAACGGCCTCGCGAGAGGCAGACGTCGATTCGCGGACGAGTTCACAGCCGGAGCACGCAGTGTTCGAGATACAAATGGGCCGTGGGCAAGATCGTGTTCTCCGCGATCGCGGAGACTCTGCGGTCTTGTGGCGGAACGTCGGCCGTTCCCCATTGATCAATCCAGCCACCCGGATTCGGAAGGCTCCACTCGAAGCTGACGGCCGACGTGAACGCCGATCCGATGACGCTTCGACGGCATCCGTGGTTGCAAGCGCACGGCTCGCCGTTCTTTGACTTCGCCGAAGCGGTGGCGCGACAGCAAGAAGGCTTTACCGCGCGCGAGCAATCACACCCGGCGCATTGCCCGCCAAGGACCATCGTGGTGCGACCGGAAGGGCAGACACAAAAGCCGACCGGCATCGACGACAACCACACCAGCGGCAGCATCGCGACCATCAGTAGCGTTCGGTGTCTGAGAATGTTCGACCGCATGATGCGTCTCGCAATCAACTTCGGGATCAGTACGACAGCACGGACCAATTCATTTGGCGTGCCATGCGTGAGCTGGCTTCGTCATTCATCTCAAAGAATGTTGCAACTGATGAGTGAGCCTTGAGATGACGGCACATGCCTCTCGGTAACGCGAATTAGCGGGTTCAATTCTCAAGTGTGCTCTGCCGCACGATCGCGTGCTGATGCGGCGCAATGGTCTCTCGCGGATGTGCGGCGGCGAATCACAAATCGCCTGACCGTGTCGGCATCGACAGCCGACACTGGCGCGATCCGATTCGCCTTCAACTGCTGCGTGGCTGGGCATGGTCTGGCGGTGAATTCAGCAACCTTGCCCATCGGAATAACCCCCGCGAATCCCGCTACTCATGGCCCGCTCGGATGTTGTGGCATCGTCGGACTGTGGCACGGCGATTCCTTTAGCCCGATCGCGCGAGCGTGCTGAATTCAACCCGCCAATCCGGAACTCTGAGGACGACATTCATGCGAACGACGGTTTTCGTGGCTTTCGCCCTGTCCGTCTGCATCACCGGCACTGGCCCGCGCGCTGCGGACTCGCCGGAGACCGCTTCCTCGACCGCGACGCTGGGCCGTTCGGCTTGCCAATGCCGTCAATGCTTCGTCGCCGAGACCCCGAACTTCCGCGTCCATTGCTGCACGTCCGCCAAACGACTTCGCGAACTCGCCGAAGCGTGTGAGCGATTGAAAGCTCGCTGCCAGTCAACGTGGTTGGGCGACAGTTCTACAACTTGGCAACCGCGCTGCGAGGTCGTCGTCCATGCGACGGTCGGAGCCTACTGCCGCACGCTCGGCCCCGGTAGCGAGCGAACGTCGGGTTGCTCGACCATCCGGCTTGACAAGGGGCGCGTGGCCGAGCGGCGACTCGACCTGCGTTCCGACGCTGAAGGTTGGCTCACGGAAACCCTGCCTCACGAACTCACGCACGTCGTCCTTGCCGACCGCTTCATCGACCGCCGCATCCCCGCTTGGGCCGACGAAGGCATCGCCATGCTGGCCGAGTCCCCCGACAAGCTGCAACGTCGTCTGAACGAACTCCGCAGTGTTGCCGCCACTGGCCGCACGCTGGGACTGCGCCAATTGCTGTCCTTGGAAAATGGTCCCACGTCCGAATCGCGTGCGGCCTTCTACGGCCAAAGCGTGACGCTCACGGGATTGCTACTCGAACAGGGCACGCCCCGACAGCTCATCCAATTCGTCGCCGTCAGTCAACGCGACGGCCACGACAAAGCTCTGCGCGATGTGTACGGCATCGAGTCCTGGTCCGTACTCGAATCCGACTGGCGAGCATTCACCGCTTCGCAACGATTGCGCAAGTTCGCACAACATTCGCATCCGGAACTGCAAGTGTCCGAGACTCAAGCTAACGTCGCGGCGGTGGCTGATTGATCCGACGTTGCAATCCTCCGCAGTGACGTCGGCTCGACTCGACTCGCCAAGCGAGTACGCCTCACCCATCAAGGTGCGTCCGCCGCCGGAGCGGGTGGCACTTTGGCGGGTGTCGCTGACGCGGGCGGCGACCTCCGGGACTTCGTTCCGAGCCTTCCACGTTACTGACTTCGCCGTTTTCGAGAACGATCATTCGTCCGTAGCGGGCGGCTTAGGCAACGTCGTTTTCGGTTTCGGCAGCGGGGCTGGCGGATCGCCTTCGCCGGGTTCGTCGTCGTGGTGTTGCACACCCACATCGGTCATCAGGAAGTGGACGGCGCTGCCGAGCGTGCCGAACTCGCGTTTCAGGTTGTCGATTTCTCGGTTGCCGGCGAGCTTTGGGTCGTTGGTCCATTCGCCCACTTCGGCGAAGACGCTGTGCATGCCCTCGTCCAGTTTTTCCAAACGCTTCGCGAGTTCCTGGCGGCTGTCGGGGTCGCGGGCGAGGTCGCGAATTTTTTGTGACTGTTGCAGCACGGAGTACGCGGCGGCATAGGCGTCGTCGAAATCTTCGCGGTCGCGGAAGCCTCGGTGCATTGTCAGGCACAGCCGATTGGCGAGCGCGGCGACATCGGACGCGACCTTCGGCACGTTGGCATAGGCTCCGAATTTCGGTTCGGTGGGCTGAGTGCTTGCTTTCGGAGCGGCGGGGTCGTCGGATGGGCTGCCCGGCTTGAGCACAGTGCGGCCGTCGGTGGGCGGTGGCGGCGGCAAAGGCTGCGACTGCCGAGCGGCGACGGCCGGGTCTTGATCCTTGTGAGCGATGCCGACATCGACCATCAAATAGTGCAACGCGCCGCCGACTTGGCCGGCGTCTTGCTTCAATGTGTTGATATCGTCTGCCGTGGCTCCGTTGGGATCGTTGACCCACTCGCCAACATCAGCGAAGACGCGGTGCATGTCGTCGTCGATCTGCGTCAGTCGCTTGGTGACCTCTTCACGAGTGCCGGGATTGTTGCTCATCGCGCGAATCGCTTGAGCTTGTTGCAGTACGCCGTAAGCGACTCGGTACGTCCCGTTGAAGCCGGGCCGATTCTGAAACCGCCGGTGCATTGTCAAACACATTGAGTTGGCGAAGTCGGCGAGGTCCGAAGCGACTCGCGGCACCTGGGCGTAGGCTCCGAACTTCGGAGCCGGCAACTGTTGAGGCTGCGCTGGTGCCGCGTTGACGATCACGGTGCTCGGCTGTGAGTAAACCGGCTGCGTCACGACTGGCGTGAACCACGTCGCGCCGTAACCGTACCCGCTGGAATAGTGATGGTGGTGGTTGTGGCCGCCGAACGGAATGATTGGCGTTGAGTGGTGACCGCTATGCAGGTCGAGGTGGCCGCGATGCACGTCAATATGCGCCGGACTGTAGTGGTGCCCGGAACCCCAATAGCTGTGTCCGTGACTGTGATGGCGATGCTGAGCAAGCGCGACGTTGTCCGACACTCCGCAAAACAACGCGGCGACGGCCGACAGTGAAATGAGCCAACGCATGATGTGCTCCTTTCCAAAAGTGATGATGGGCATCAGGCTTCAACCAACGAATGGGTCGGCGGTCACCCTAGCGCGGCTTGGGAGCCACTTCTCCGGCGGGGGGCGGGGCTTGTTCGTCGCGGTCGTGATCGGGTTTCACACCGATGTCGAACATCAGGTGATGAATCAGAGCTTGCAGTTCTTCGGTCTTGGCCAGCAGGCTGTAGTCACCGACCCGTCGGTATTCGACTCGCGTCCAATCGCTGACTTCTTCTTGAACGTGGTGAAACAGGTTGTCGATGCTGGTGGCCGATTTGCGAATCGCATTGCGATCGCCGCGATGTTCGCTGCCATGCACAAACTTGGCTGCTTGCAGCAGTTGATAGGCTTCGCGGTACGCTTCGGCAAAGTTGCGGTTGTGTCGATAGTTGTAGTGCAAGTCGAGGCAGAACTGATTCGCCAGCGACTCCAGCCGCTCGGCCAATTGTTCTTGATGCTTGAAGGCTCCGAACTCGATCGGCACGGGGCGTTGCACGACCACCGGCTGATTGATCACCACGGGCGGCGCGGGCGGCGTGAAATAATGCCGGTCCTCGTAGTTGTAGTACGCGCCGTGACGAGGCGTAGACGGCACGACGTAGCGGTAATCGTCATGATGGTCGCGAATGACCGGCTGCCCACGCGGGCTAAACAACTGGATGCTGATGCCCGACCGATGCCTGGCTACCCCATGCTGACCATGATGTTGAGCGAAGCTGGCCGCAGCGCTCACCCACAGAACTCCCGCCGCGAGAACACTGGTCGCGATCTTCGTTTTCGACATCATGATGACCTCCATGAAAGTGGATTCGTTGAGCCATGTTCGGCGATCAGCGATGGAAAGTGAGCTTGTTCAATTCCCGCACGACTCGAATCGTGGTTCCGGAACGGTTGACCTTTTACCGCGTCGCCCCCCTCGAAGACCAGTGCGTCCAATCAACCTCTCGCAGTCGGGAACTGGTGTCGAATCAGCCGTTGGGCGCTCGCCTGCATGATTCATGAGCCGACACTAGACCAACGCGCAAGCGAGGGACCGAGAAGAACATCCCTCGCTTGCGCGTCGGGCTAGTGTGAAGCAGCCTGCCTCAGAGTCACTGCGGCTGATGTCTGCGTTCCAACGCGAATGGTGGAGAGCCGAAAACGAAAATCGCTCGTTCCAAGAATCACCGCGGAGCAGCCGCCGGGGCTGGTGGTACGTCGGCGGGTTTGGTGGGCGCAGGCGGCCAATTGTCTTCAATGGTGAGGCCGGAGATGGTGGCTGCCGCTTTCCAGGCGTCGCCGAGTGACTTGAGCCGTTCCAGGTTGGCTTGTCGCAGTGAGCGTTGCAGTTCCAGAACCATCAGCGGCGACAGATTTCGGCGCTGGTCTTCGGTGGCAATGGTTTGAGCTTCTTCGGCTTTGTCCACAACGGCTTGATACTTCTCGGCACGTTTGCGAGCAGCGGCGAATTCGCGCAGCGCGGTGGCGACTCGATCTGTCAGGTCGTTCTCGACTCGGCCGACTTCCTGCATGGCGGCGCAGAGTTCCGCTTCCGTTGCGCGGATGTTGCCTTGGTTCTTGTTCCACAGCGGGATCGACGCGCTCACGCCCAGCGTGTAGTCGTTGGAACGATTCTGGTTCTGGCGGACGTAGCCGCCGTTGACGCTGACGTTCGGAATCGGTTCGGCCTTGGCTCGCTGCACGACGAACTTGGCTTTCTCGACGCCCCACTGAGCCTGCTGGATTTCAGGATGCACGCTGAGTACATAGGGCGGCGTGCTCTCGGCGTCGTAGTCGGGGAGCGAATAATCTCCCAAGTGGCCGGCGACTTTGGCGATGGTCATGCGATTCACTCCGACCAACGCCGCCAGCCGTTTGTACGCGGCGGCTTTCTCTGCTTGAGTTGATTCGACATCGGCCTCATAGCGCAACAACTCCGCTTCGACCGGCAGCACGTCGATGTCGGCCAGTTGTTTGGCCTCGTCACGCAGGCTGCGGACAGTTTTGGTCGCGTCGCGGCCGTAGCGGCGGACTTCGCACAACAACCGCACTCGCTCTTGCAACGCCAGAACGTCGAAATACGCGGCGCGGATTTCGGACAGCATCGCGTACCGCTCGGCCATCACGCCCCAACTGGCTTGCTCGACTTCCCGCTCGGCGGCGGCGCGGCTGAGCTTCAGCTTACGGCCCATCACAAGTTCTTGAGTCACCAATGGCAGCGTGTTGACGCCGGAAGGACCGGTCTTGTCACCCAGCTCATCCCACGTCAACGCGACCAACGGATTGGGATACAGCCCGGCTTGATACGCTCGCCCGCGCGCCGCCTCGACGCCAAACGACACCTTGGCGAGTCGCGGATTCTGCTCCAGGCCGAGCGCGATCAAAGCGTCGAGCGTCATACCGGGAGTGGTGGCCTCGTCCGGATCGTCGCAGGGATCGACCGTCTTCGTCCGTCGCGGCCCGGCCGGCATCTCAAGGACTTCTTCGTAGGGAACAGACTTCTGTGCCGACGCCGGAGTGACCGACGGTTTCGGCGTGGTGGCTGCGTGGACGGCGTGCCTCGCCACGGAAGGTTGTGCGGCAGCATCGCTCACTGTGCGACTTGGTGCCCTGGAAGCCACCGTGACCTTGGGCTTGGAACTGCGCCACAGCTTCGGCCAATCGGCTCGCACGCCAGGCGCATCGGCAAGAATCGCCAATCCAAGAGTGAGCACACACGCAGCGAGTCGCCTCGCGAGACAACGAGTTCCCATGATCGCCCCTCCCTGGGCAGCCGCGCACGGCGGCTCTTCGTTTTGTCGGATCGCGAGGCGGTGAGCTTGCGAAAAGTCTTCGCAAGCCTCACTGCCAAGCACAGCTATTCCAGATTGACTCATGGCCGACGCAAGCTGCGTCTGCCGCGTTGGACTACGTTCCTTCTTTCTTTTCACCTGGAGCTTCCTCTTCGATGGCTGGCGGTTCTTTGCCTTCCTTGGCGCGATAGACGGCCGCGAACTTCTCCTGCAACTTCGGGTCGCAAATGAAGCACTGCGATTGAGCGCGTTCGTGCTTGTCGCACCAGTCACCCTTGGCCTTGAAGGCGGCGGCGACTTTGGAATTGCACATGCTGCACTCGCCTTCGGGGACGCCGTGCTCGCCGCACCACCAGCCGGAGTGGTCGTGTTCCTTCTTGCCGTCCTTGCTGTGATCGTGTCCGTCGCCGTCCTTGTGATCGGCATGGTCATCGTGCTTGTCGGTCTGAGCGACTTGCTTCGCCGGTGGCGCAGCCGATTCGCCGCAGCCGTTGGCCGCGAACATCACTGCCGCGAGCAAGCCGCAAGCTGACCAAAGTTTTCGTGTCGTCATCTCAAGTTCTCCTTCGTGAAACAGGGGGGAGTAGGATGGGCACTCTTGCCCGTCCCTTCAAAATTCAAAAACAGGACGGGCAAGAGTGCCCATCCTCCGAATCACACATGAGTCAGTTCCTCTTCGCGGGCGGTCTTGTGAGTCGCGGCCACTCCGAGCAGCGGCGAATCGCCCTCTTCGTGTTCGACCAGCAGGCCCAACATCGGAGCCGTTACCGACTCGGACATGTGGCAGTATCGGATCAGGAACCATTGAATCGCGTGGGCGATGGCATCAAAGAACAAGTACAGCACACGGAGCACCAGCAGAGACATGGCCATCGCGCCGATGACTCCGCCGATGACGACGGTCGCGAGCGGCCGTTGCACTTCAGCTCCTTGGCCGGTTGAGAGGGCCATTGGCAGGAAGCCGAAGCTGGCCACAAGCGTCGTCATCAACACGGGACGCAAGCGCGTGATCGCCGCTTGGCGCACGGCGTCGTGAATCTTCATGCCGGTGCGGCGGAGTTGTCGCACATAGCTGACGAGAATCATGTCATCCAACACCGCCACGCCGGAGAGTGCGATGAAGCCAATCGCCGCCGAGATCGAGAACGGCATGTCGCGCAACCACAGTGCGATGATGCCGCCCACCCAGCCGAACGGCACGCCGGTAAAAACTCGCAACGAGTCGATGATGTTGTGATAGGTGAAGAACAGCAGCGTGAAGATCATCGCGATGGCGACCGGGATGACGATCAACAGCCGGTTGCGGGCACGTTCGTAGTTCTCGAACTGGCCGCCCCATTCCAGGAAGTAGCGGCCCGGCGGGAGTTTGACTTTCTCGTTGACCTTTTGCTGAGCCTCGGCCACGAACGTCCCCATGTCTCGGCCGCGAATGTTGGTCGTGATCGTGATGCGACGCTGCCCCGATTCGCGAGTGATCGTCGATGGGCCTTCCACCATGCGGATGTCGGCCAGCCGCGACAGTGGGATACGTTCGCCGGTCGGTGTCGCCACTTGAATCGTGCCGAGCGCCTCCGGGCTGCCCCGCAAGCGATCCGGCAGTCGAGCCACCAGCGGGAACCGCAATTGTCCCTCGACGACTTGCCCGACCTCCAAGCTGCCAACCGATTGAATCAAGTCCAGCACCGTTTGCGCGGCGATGCCGTAGCGGGCGATTTCGTCTTGCTTGATCTGGATCTGCAAGACCGGCTGACCGGTGACTTGCTCGACCGAGACATCCGCGTTGCCGTTTATCGTCTTCAGCACGGCCTCGATCTCGGCCGCCTTCGCGACCAAGATCGAAAAATCGTCGCCGAAGAGTTTGATGCCCAAGTCGGCTCGCACGCCGGAAATCATCTCGTTCATCCGCAGCTCAATCGGCTGCGAGAACGCGACGCGCTGGCCGGGAATCGGGCGAACTTCCTTTTCGATCAGCCCCAGCAATTCCTCCTGCGTCTTCGCCCGCGTCCACTGCGAGCGCGGATGCAGCGTGACATACATGTCGGTGAGTTCGATCCCCATCGGATCGGTCGCGACTTCCGCCGTGCCGACGCGGCTCCAGACGTGCCGCACCTCGTCCGGGAATTTGTCGAGAATGATCCGTTCCATCACCGAGTTCATGTGGTTCGATTCGCTGAGGTCGGTCCCCGCCAGCCGCACGACGTTGACCGTCATCGAGCCTTCCGACAGTCGCGGGATGAACTCGCTGCCGAGATTCGGAGCGATCATGCCGAACGCGAACACCAGCACGCAGGCTGCGAACGACACGACCGCGAAGCGGTGATCCATGCAGGTTCTCAAGACCGGGTTGTGAACCATGTGAGCCAGCCGCATCAGCCACGGTTCTTTTTCCGACATACGGCGCGGCAGGATGAAGCTGGCCAGCACGGGCATCAGCGTCATCGACAGCACCATCGAACCGGCCAGTGCGAAGATGACCGTCAGCGCCATCGGCCGGAAGAGTTTGCCTTCGATTCCTTCCAGCGTGAGGATCGGCAAGTACACGATCATGATGATGAGTTCGCCGAACAGCGTCGGCTTGCGGACCTCGACCGCCGCGTCACGGACAACTTCGATCTTGCTGCGGTTCCGCAAATCGCCGTGAGCGATGTGCCGCACGCAATTCTCAACCATCACCACCGAGCTATCGACCACCATGCCGAAGTCGATCGCGCCCAGACTGAGCAAGCTGGCCGCAATGCCGAACTGCAACATGCCGCTGAACGCACACAGCATCGACAACGGAATCGCCACCGCGACGATGGTGGCCGCTCGCAAGTTACCCAAGAACGCGAACAGAATCGCGATGACCAGCAGCCCACCCTCGAACAAGTTGCGGCGGACGGTGTCGATCACGAAGTCCACCAATTCCGTGCGGTCGTAAACGACGGTGATCTCTACGTCGGCCGGCAGCGTCGGGCGGAGTTCCTCCAACCGCTTCTTGAGCGCTGACGTGACGATCTTGCTGTTCTGCCCCATCGTCATGAAGCACAAGCCGAGAATCGCTTCGCCGCGTCCCATCGCCGTCACCGAGCCGCGACGAATCTCCTGGCCGATGCCGACTGTCGCCACGTCTTTCACGCGGATCGGCGAGCCATCCTCCGACGTCACGACGATGTTCCGAATCTGTTCCTCGTTGACCGTGCGACCGAGGCCATGCACCAACAAAAACTGGTTGTTCTGCTGAATGCCACCGCCGCCGGTGTTCTTGTTGTTCTTCTCCAAAGCCTCGACGACTTCGGCGAACGTCAGCTTGTGTTTGATCAGCCGTTCGGGGTCGATGCGAACCTGATACTGCTTCTCGAACCCGCCCCACGAATTCACTTCGGCCACGCCCGGCACCGTGCGCAGTTTCGGCTTGATCGACCAGTCGTGAATCGTCCGCAAGTAGGTCAGCTTCTCGGTGCGTTCCGCCTCGGACGCTCCCTCAAAGTTCCAACCCTTCAACGTCACGATGTAGTGATAGACCTCGCCCAAGCCGGTCGCGACGGGGCCAAGACTCGGCCGCTCAATGCCCGGCGGCAGCACCACCGAACCGAGCCGTTCGTTGACCAGTTGCCTCGCAAAATAGATGTCCGTCCCGTCGTGGAACGTCACGACGACTTGCGACAAACCAAACTTCGAGATCGACCGCAGGATTTGCAGCCGAGGCAATCCGCCCAGCACTTGCTCAATCGGAAACGTGATCTGCTGCTCGACCTCTTCGGGGCCGAGCGCCGGAGCCGTAGTGTTGATCTGCACCTGAATCGGCGTCGTATCCGGAAAGGCGTCGATGTCGAGATGCAACACCGCAACCGCTCCCGCCACCGCCAACCCAACGGCCGACAGCAGCACGAGCACCCGGCTTCGCAGAGCAAAATCAATGATCCAATTGAGCATGGCTTACACGTTCCCCGTCACGACCGCTCGCGGCCAGTAATACATCAGACAGACACCAACCAGCGCGATCGTCGCTCCAATGACATCCGCCGCGTCAGGCCGGTCGCCGTCAAAGCCCCAGCCCCACAGCAACGCCAGTACGATGAAGAAGCCGCCATAAGCCGCGTACACACGTCCGAAGTGGCTGGTCTGCAACGTGGGAATGATGCCGTACAGAATCAGCACCAACGCTCCGGCCAGCCCCCACCAACTCGGTCGGCCATCGCGCAGCCATTTCCAAACGAGCCAGCCGCCGCCGATCTCGGCGACTCCGGCGGCGACAAACAAGATCACGGATCGAACCACGGCATTCGTCACAATGGGCCTCTACTTTCAAGCCGCTCGCTTGAGGCGAGCGCCTTTCTTCAACGGAATCTGAAACTCATGAGCGATCTTCAGGAGCGTGCCAAGACACACCGGTTCCGGCGCATGCGGGATTGCACCGCGTGCGCCGTGCTGGCGAATCAATTCCGCTAAGTCTTCACGTTGTCTTCCCACGAACTTGAAGTGTCCGCGACGACGATCACTTGATGACATGATGTTTTCTCCTCTCTGGTCGGCTCGCTTAGGCTGCCTTTGCTGCGGGACGGTCATCGCACACGACGAGCGTTCCGTCGTTCAAACACAACCGGCGAGACGCTCGCGCGGCGGCACCGGGGTCGTGAGTCACCATGACAATCGTGCGACCTTCGCTCACGAATTTGTCGAACAGCGATAGCACGGCCTCACGGCTATCCGGGTC
>JBJXEX010000245.1:0-6518 GCA_046156195.1 Planctomycetaceae bacterium
CGTGAAGCATCTGGTGTATGCCTCGTCGAGCAGCGTTTACGGAGCGAACACGAACAACCCGTTCTCGGTGCATCACAACGTCGATCACCCCATCAGCCTGTACGCGGCCACGAAGAAGGCCAACGAATTGATGGCTCACACCTACAGCCATCTGTTCGCTCTGCCGACGACCGGCCTGCGGTTCTTCACCGTCTACGGCCCGTGGGGGCGGCCCGACATGGCGCTGTTCCTGTTCACGAAGGCGATCCTCTCCGGCAAGCCGATCGACGTCTTCAACAATGGCCAGATGCGCCGTGACTTCACCTTCGTCGAGGACATCGTCGAGGGGGTCGTTCGCACCGCCGACCACATCCCGACCGGCAACCCGAATTGGAGCGGCGATCATCCCGACCCGGCGACCAGCAAGGCTCCCTACAAAATCTACAACATCGGCAACAACCAACCGGTCGAGCTGCTGTACCTGATCGAGACGCTCGAAAAATGCCTCGGTAAGAAGGCCGAGAAGAATTTCCTCCCGATGCAACCGGGCGACGTGCCGGCGACGTATGCCGATGTGGATGACCTGATCCGCGATGTTGGCTTCAAACCGGCGACGCCGATCGAAACCGGAGTTGCGCGGTTTGTCGAGTGGTATCGCAGCTACCACGGCATCTGAGAATTCCGTAGGATCGCGCCGAGATAAGTTCTGGCAGGTAAAAATCGAAAGTGAGTTTTCAATGACCCAAATTGCTGAATCCGTTTTGGAGTCGGTTCTGAAATTGGCCAAAGAGGACCGCCAGGAGATTGCGGATCGCGTCTGCGAAAGTTTGTGGAATGAAGAGCTGGAACCGGACGACTTGCTGGCTTGGCAAAGCATGATTGAGGAACGGCTCGCCGAGTGCGACCGGGGCGAATTTGTCACCGGCACTCCCTACGAAGTGATCGAACAAGTTCGGCGTGAATTGGCGGAAGGGAAGCTCTAATGGGATTTCGGATTGTCGCGGGAGCGCTCCGGGATCTCCGCGAGAGCAGTTGAGATTTCAACAAACAGAGTTCCGCCAATGCCAATCAGAACCTGGAAATGGTTATTCACGCTGACTGTTATTTTCGGGGCCATCGGCCGAGCCGATGAACCGGCGGCTCCCCAATCAAAAGCGTTGCTACTCGGAAAAGCTCCCGTCGTTCGGCTCCCCGGCGAGAGTTTTCGTGGCGCGTTGCCCAAGCTGACGGAAGACGAAACACGCTTGGCGAAGTCGTTGCGGCAGTCCGTCGAGAAGTTGGCCAGCGACATTGGCGAGCGAAATCTGCGCGAGTACGACCATCTCTGCGACGCGGCGAATTGGCTGGAGAAAACACTGACCGATTCCGGCTACGAAGTGGAGCGGCAATCATTCCGAGTCGATGGCCGCGATTGCTCGAACCTGATTGTGGAGCGAGCTGGCAAGACGCGACCTGATGAGATCGTGTTGATCGGCGCGCACTACGACAGCGCGTTGGGAGCTCCCGGTGCGAACGACAACGGCTCTGGGACAGCAGCGTTGCTCGAATTGGCGAAGCGATTTTCCAAGATCGAACCGAACCGCACGTTGCGGCTCGTGTTTTTCGTCAACGAAGAGCCGCCGCATTTTCAGTCCGAGACGATGGGCTCGCTGGTTTGCGCGCGGCGTTGCAAGGAACGCAAAGAGGATCTCACGGCCGTGCTCAGCCTGGAGACAATCGGCTATTACTCCGATGAGGAAGGGAGCCAGAACTATCCAGCACCGCTGGGAGCGGTCTTCCCCAAGACAGGCAACTTCCTGGGCTTCGTCGGCAATGTGGATTCCGGGCCGCTCGTGCATCGCGTGCTGAGTTCGTTTCGGAAGCACGCCGACTTTCCATCCGAGGCCACGTCGTTACCCGGAACGATCCGGGGAGTCGGCTGGTCGGACCAATGGTCGTTTTGGGAGTTCGGCTATCAGGGAGTGATGGTCACCGACACCGCGCCGTTTCGTTATCCGCACTATCACCGCGCAACCGACACGCCCGACAAATTGGACTACGATCGCATGGCCCGCGTGGTCGCCGGACTTCAGAAAGTGATCGGCGACTTGGCAAATCCAGCGGACGAGGATTCTGGGCCTGATCAGAAGATTCTGAAAACAAGCCCCGCGAAGAAAATCAAATCAAGGTGAGTGCGCGTGACGAAGAACGTCGCGCCGGCTGAGAGGGCGAACGCTCCAAGCGACCGGGACTGGGAAGCGTTTTCGCCGGCTCCCGCGAGAGTAGGGCAGCCGGCTGGCCAAAAAATGCAGCACAAGCGCTGTTGGGATGAAGTCAAATTGGCGACCGAACTTCACTGAGGCAAACTCGTCCTTAATCCCTGCCAATGAAAACCGGGCAGACTCTATTTGTTTTCCTCCGGCTTCTTCTCGTCCTTTTTGTCTTCGGTTTTCTTCTTATCTTCGTCTGCTTTTTTCTTGTCCTCTTCCGCTTTCTTCTTGGCCTCTTCGGCTTTTTTCTTTTCGTCTTCGGCCTTCTTCTTGGCTTCCTCTTCCTTGGCTTTGACCTCGGCTTCGGCTTTGCGTTGGGCTTCCAGTTCGGCCCGTTTCTTGTCGAGGGCGATGTCCGGCACCAGTTGAGCCGTCGTGTTCGCGGCCTTGAACTTGGCTTGGCCTTCTTCGGTGACCTTGGTCTGCCAGACATACAGCTTCTTGAGCTTCTTCAGTCCGGCGAGCGATTGCACGCCGGCATCGGTCACTTCGGTGCCGTAGAGGTTCAGGTATTCGAGGTTCTCCAGCGCGGCGAGATGAGCCAATCCGGCGTCGGTGATCTTCGTCCGCTCCAGGTGCAGTCGGACGAGGCTCTTTAACTCTTTGAGGTGCTCCAGTCCTTTGTCAGTGACTTCGGTGCCACGCAGGTTCAGCGAATAGATCACGTTGGCCAGCGGCTTGGTCGCAGCGACCTGCTCGTCGCCGATCTTGCCATCGGCCAGATGAAACGCGATGTCCAACCGGTTGTCGTTTTGAGCGACCTGCAAGACCGCACCGCCTGCCTTCTTGACGGCGGCAATCGCATCCAATTCCGCCGGAGTCGCCTTGGGAGCATCCTTGGGCTTCTCTTCTTTGGATTTTTCCTGAGCCAGCAGTGTGCTCGACGACACAGCGGCCAATAGCGTGCAGAGCAAAGCAAATTGTCGCATGAGAATCTCCTCCGGTCAGAACCAGAAAATTAGGTCCATAAGACGCGGCGGATTCTAGCAACAGGCTCACAGAGGGCGAGCGACGCGGGGGCCACCGCGATGTTTGCGAAAGCGCGGAAGATTCACGATCTTCGCCCCGAAGTACTTTTGAGCCAGTCGCTCCAAGCGGTCAAAGGCCCCAAGTTTGACGGTGTCGGCGACAGGGGGAGTACTCACCGGTGCGACTCCCTTAGTCGATGTCGAGTCCGTCGAGATTCGGTAGGGCCGCTCGCACCTGTTGCAGCAACTCCCATGTTCCGTGTTGAATCGCCCAATGGCTGATGTAATCCCACTCCAGCGTTTCGCCCGATACCGCGATCACGGCCTTCACGTCGTCGAGGTCTTTGCTGCGTTGCCAACGCAGCTTTTGAACGACCACGTCCTCCGCCGTTGGCAACCAGACGTCACGTTGTAACGCTGTGATGAATTGACGACGGCGACGACGAAACTGTTCGACGTGATGCGGATCTTCGCTTTGTCGAAACAGTTCGATCAGGAATCGAGTTGGCAAATGCACTAATTCGTGCCGCGTCGTCAGCGTGATCGTTTCGAGCAAGACTTGGCGGTTCAATCGGAAGCTCGCCCCTAAACGATCCGCCAGCGAATTCAAGCGGCCCGGCTCCAACGTCACGACGAAATCCGCATCGTTAGTCGCTCGTGGAACGCAGTAGGTGTTGCTCGCGAACGCTCCGACCAGCAGATACGGAATCTGAAGTTCCTCCAAGGCATCGATCACGTTCGCAACCGCCGCTTCAGTCGTCATCGCTGACCACTCCCGCGTCGCGATACAGCCCCGCGTCGTCCAACCGTTTCGCGATGGCAAGCCTTCGATGCACTTCGCGTTCGACTTGGGCGTCGTCAAATTCGGGGTGCTGCGCCCGAATACCGTCGCGCATCAGGCTGACTCCGCGATCGAACAATCGCAGCCCTTCCATCATCCGCTCATCGGGCGTCATTTGACGCGCACGACGAACCTTTGACCGAAACAGGTCGTCTTGCAGCGACTGAAGTTCTGGACTGACTTGGCTCATGACTGGCTCTGAAGCTTTGAAAATTGGGAGCCACCTCCCTAGCGCGGCGAAGCCGCATGTCACCCGAAGCGTTAGCGAGGGACGCAACACACTCCCTCGCTGACGCTTCGGGTTACATGCGACTGGTCAGCTCTTCTTGAATTGCAAACCGGGATCCTTCTCGTCGCCGCCGATCATCTTGAAGAGGAACTGCGATGGATCGGTCAGATCGACTTCAGCCAGCATCGCGCTGCCGTCATCGACTTCCAGGGCGAGGTTGTTTTGATCGACGCCGAAGACTCCTTTGACCGACTGCTTGTCTTTGCCGCGCGAGTAGGTCCAGGTGAAGGCTCCGTCCTTCGCGAGGTCGAGTTGGAAGGTCGCTCCTTGGCTAATCGCCTTCCAAGTTCCGACGAGCTGCTCGGTCTTGAGCACTTTCTCCGGCGGCACGGCGGGAGGTTGTGGCGGCGTTTTTGTCTCGGATGATTTCGAGGCATCGGGCGGAGTCGTCATGCCAACCAACTGCGTCAGCAACTTGTCGTTCGGCAACTGCGCCTGAGCCAGCTTGAATTGCTTCGAAGCGGTCTCGGCATAGCCGGTCGTCAGGTATTGATAGCCCAGCAGGAAGTGAGCGTCCGCCGATTTCGGATTGGCCTTCGCGAAGCTTTCCAACTCACGAAGCTGTTTCGTGTAGACATCGACGCTGGGATACAGACTGCTCATTGTCGTCCAGTCCCAACCCGGTCCTGCTGAAAGCACTGCGTAGGTCGCGGCCGCGGATTCCGGATACTTCTTCAACGCGAACAGCACGAGGCCACGAAACTCATGAACGACGGTGTCGCGCGGCATCGTCTTCAACGCCGTGTCGAGCAGCGCGAGCGCCTTCGCCGAGTCACCCTCAAAGAACGCGGTGCGCGCGTCGTTGAACGCGGTCATCCCCGGATCGGTCGGCTCGGCCTGAGCCGTGGCCGGGGCCGTCTCCGCTGGCGCGGTCGTGGCTCCGCTGTCGGCGTAGACCACCAGCGGTTGTGAGTAGTCGTAACCGCTCGATCCGCTCGATCCGTAATACGGATTCGTGTAGCCCCAATAGCCCCAGCCGTAGGCAATGCGATTCACGCCCCACGCGGTCAGGCCCCACGCGGCCGCGACCGGATGATTGTCCCACATGTGATTCCAGCCAGATCCGGGATACCAACCTCCGTTCCAGCAGCCGTGATAAAAGTCACCGTGATGGTGGTGATGATCGTCAGCAAAGTTCTGCCAGTCTTCACGACTGTTGTCGCGGTGATCCTGGCGATCGTTCTGCATGTCCGAGCGATTGCCCTGTCGATCCTCGCGAGCCGAAGTCATGCGGTCGTTCAAACCGCTCTGCCGATCTTGAAGCGACTGCGGACGGTTCGCCATGCGATCCGAAATGCCAGCCCCCTGATTCGGCAAACGCGAGCCAGCCGTCCCCAATCCGGGCAACCGAGCTGACGGTTGCGAGACACCTGGCCGATTGGCAATCCCTTGTCCCACTCCCGTTCCTGTTCCCGGTCGATTGGCGATCCCGCTGCCCGATCCAATTCCCTGACCGGTACTGGGCCGAGTGCTCGGCAACGTCGCCGGCCGAGAACCGGCACCAGCACCCGCTCCGACATTCGGCCGCGTCCCCGGCTGTACCGATGGACGATTTCCCGCACCGGCATTTCCACCACCCACGCTGGGCCGCGCCGCTGGTGCTGATGGCCGAGCTGCCGGTGTCGATGGTCGTGCCGCCGGAGCAGCGCCACCTCCACCGCTGGGTCGGCTGAATGATGGAGAACTCCCCACCGATGGCCTCGCACCGCCACCACCTCCGCCGCCGGAGAAGCCGCCGCTCGGTCGTGCTCCGCCGCCACCACTGAAGCCTCCACCTCCTCCTCCGCCGCCGACTCGGCCTCCTCCCCCGCCGCCGCCCCCGCCGCCGCCCCCGCCACGGCCACCGCGTCCGAAAGCCAAGTCCGTCGAGCCAATCGCCACGGCGAACAGCGCCGCAATCATCGTGATCCAAATTCGTGTCTTCATCGGAATGTCTCCGGTTTCATTTTGGGGGAGTGACTCTGTGTAGACGCCATCCGGCTTGCCCCGATGGAGCCAAATCAAACAACTTCGCAAGCTCAAAACTGACATGTCGAGTATCAAACGATCTGCCCAAGAACGACTTCGTGTTTTGATGGCCGCAAACCGCCAAGGCGTCTTTCCCAGGCATGACTTCCACCGTGCTCCGGCTCTGCCATCCGTGCGGCATCTCATTTTTCGCGATTCTTCAACCTCGCTGGGAGCCGCACGGA
>JBJXEX010000254.1:0-11222 GCA_046156195.1 Planctomycetaceae bacterium
TGTGAACGATCTGCAGGTATTCGTACCGCCCGGACTTCTTGACTCTGGCAAACATCGTGTCGCTCCCTCGCGTGACCACTTCAGGACACCACGATTGATAGCGACAAAATGCGAATAAACAATGTTGCGTATGGGGGTACTTAGGAATTAAAGCGGTCAGTTGTGGCACTACAAAGTGACTCCGCAGTAAAAAAAACCGGCGCAAGACCAATCATGCCAACAAAGCTGCCCCGAATTCCGGCAAGGAACTGTCGAAGTTGAGCCTCGGCTACGGCGGAACCGGGCCGCTGACACTTACTGCCGTCTCCGTGTGGACGCATTATCGGTTTCGGAAATCGGTCAATGCGACTCACGGGCCGCGTCCACAGAAGTTTTGCCTGACGTCAATGGGTCCGTTCGTGGTCATCGACGAACCCGACGCGAAGTTGCCCAACTGCTCTGAGATCGCCGCCGTGTCTGAGCCTGAAACTCTCACCGACAAATTTCTGACGGTGTGGTCTGTCGATGAGTATTCTTGCCGGATGCAGACGGACGCGGGTGAGGGGGACCGGTGGACGTTGCTACGGCTCGCATTTGAGCAAGTACTCGACCTTTTCCAGTATTCATTCAGCCTCGCCGAATCAGAATACGAACAACGGCTTGTCAAAGAGCAAGCGAACCCTCTGGCCATTCACTTTGTGCGATGCCGCCACCTTGAAACTCACGTCCTTGATAACTTCGTTTCTGCTGCGGAGTCGTTGATTGAAAATGCAGTCGCACCACCGAAGACGCCCGGAATGACTTGGCAGGATGCGCTTCCAAAAGCGGAAGCCTACGTCCAACGCACGGCGTTTCCCGGCCTAAACGCTCTGGCAAAGCGGATCGGTTGCCATAAAACGACTTTGCAAAAGGCGATCGACAACTCGCCAAAACTCATCGCGGCAGTGCAACGCGCTGCCGAGCGTACAACGGCCATTCCGAAACGCCGCCGTCGCCAAATGAACGACGCTCTGCTTAATTCGCTTGGCACCGAGAAAAAGGGTGAGGATGACACAGACGATTTCGGAGCGGATGACCTTGTCCAACGGCTCTTGAGCAAGGCCGCGCCGGGCGATCGTCCGGCACTTGCTGCAATGCCGCCCGATACGCTCCATGAAATGGCTCGGACATTGGCGGATGATCCTGACGCTGAATTCAACTTCGGATCGGCCAAAGCCGTGACCGATCGTGCCCACGCGAAACGTGGGCGCAAACGATAGACGTCGAGCAATCGCGACAAAATCGCGACCACATGCACTTCCTTCGGACAGGCTTCGTTCCTCTTCTCGAAGGTGTGCAAGATGCGAAAAACGTCAGAACCACGTCTGCTGAGTCCGGGCATTATCGCCCGTGAACTCAAGGTGCCGTTGCACCGCGTCCTGAATGTGCTGGCCACACGGCAACACATTCGTCCGCTCGCAAGAGCCGGAATCATTCGTCTGTATGAGCGGGCCGCCATAGCGATGGTGCGGCAAGAGCTGAACGCCATCGACGCGCGCCGTGATCGGCAGGAGGTGACGTCATGCTAAGGATGTCGCCCGCTGACCCCATTGTTGTAAAGCCCGCGAACGAACGCTCGCCGCTGGTCGTTGACCTCGTGACGGCCTGCAAATTGGCCGGCGGTGTCAGTGACCGCCACCTGCGGAAGTTCTTTCCTGACGGGCCGGCTGAATACCAACCGAAGCTCCCGGTCTGCCGCATAGGCGGCCGACTGACGATCCGCGTGGTCGCGCTTGAAGCGTGGCTCGCCGCTATCGAGCAGCTCCCGACCGCGAAGTGATGTCATCTCTCGCGCCGGCTGATCGTGATGCCGGCTCGCCCCATACCTGCCAACGGCTCGGACTGTGTCCCCAGCCGAGCCGTGACGAAAGAACCAAGCCAATGAACTCAATCACTCCACGTCCCAACTTCCACGGGCCTGATGATTACGTCGAACACGTCGCGACGTGTCTGGCATCAGGTCACGAACCGTTCGCCCCCGCGACCTTCGCCGAGCTAGACGCCGCGCTCGACCAGTGGCCGGACTATGCTCGCCGCTGGCTCCCGCCTGCGGAAGTTTGCGAGCGGCTCGGCATCGACCACCGCATCGGCCAACCCGTCGAACCGCTCAGTGAGCGGGAACAAGATCGCTTCCTCGTGACGCTGCGCGACGATGACGAATTCCGTGTCGCAGTCCGCAATCTCTTGAATGGAGGTATGGCAGCATGAGCAGACTCAAAAAAGAACTGGCCGCACAATCTCCGCCACGATCGGCGCGAACTCGCGACACGAAACACGACACACCGGAAGCAACTTCGCGACCTGCGATGACGACCACCGACTGGCCGGCACCTCCGAAAGTGGAGGTGTATCACGGCGTCGCTGGCGGGTTCGTCGATATTGTCTCGCCGCACTCCGAAGCCGACCGGATGGCGTTGATGATTCAATTCCTCGTGGCCATTGGTAACGTGCTGGGACGGACTGGCTACGCGATGGCGGAATCGGCTCGCCATTATGTGAACCTCTTCGCCGTGCTGGTCGGGAAGTCCGCGAAAGGCCGCAAGGGTTCGTCGTGGTCTCACGTTCGCCGATTGTTGGAAGGCATTGATGAGAACTGGACGCGGGAGCGAGTCGTCAGTGGACTGAGTACGGGCGAGGGTTTGATTTGGCAGGTCCGTGACAAGATCGAACAACAACAGCCGGTCAGAGAAAAGGGCCGTGTTGTCGAATACCAAACCGTGGAAGTCGATCCGGGCGTGAGTGACAAGCGGCTGTTGGTGATCGAAGAGGAATTCGCCGGCACGTTGAAAGTGATGGCGCGGGAAGCAAACACGTTGTCGCCGACGATTCGGCAGGCGTGGGACTCCGGTTTACTCCGCACGATGACCAAGAACAGCCCCGCGAAAGCGACCGACGCTTATGCCAGCATCATCGGTCACATCACCCGCGACGAACTCCGCCGCAACCTTGGCGAGACCGAGACCACCAACGGATTCGGCAACCGATTCTTGTGGGTGTGCGTTGGACGATCAAAAGAGTTACCCGATGGCGGCAACCTGCGCGATGAAGACTTGGAACCGATCCGAGTTCACGTCCGCGAAGTCGTTCAGTTTGCATCGACGGCGAACAAGATCGACCGAAACGCCGAAGCTCGCGACCACTGGCACGGAATCTACTCGCGCCTTTCGGGAGACCGCTTCGGAATGCTGGGCGCGATGACCGCACGGGCGGAAGCTCAAGTCATGCGGTTGTCGGTTCTGTACGCGCTGCTCGACCAGTCGCCGGTCGTGAAGATCGAACATCTCAAGGCGGCGTTGGCCGTGTGGGATTACTGCCAACGGAGCGCGGAATACGTCTTCGGCAACGCGCTCGGCAACCGTGTCGCCGACACGCTACTGGCAGAACTGCGCCAAGTCGCCGTCGTTGGCCTGACGCGAACGGAGATGCTCCACAACGTCTTCAACGGCAACACGTCGTCGGCCAAGATCGAAGAGGCTCTCAGACTGCTCTACGACAACGGGCTGGCTCACCGCAAAGACGACCTTGACCCCGAAACCGGTCGCGGGGCCGAACGCTGGTTTGCCACCCTCGCGACCTAACGACTTGGACGACTTCTACGACCTGACGACCGGCTCACGTCGTCAAAGTCGTAGAAGTCGTGGCCGCTCACGCCTGCGGACGTCGCTCATGCTGATCCTGCGCGGCGTTACGGAATTGCGCGCTCAACGCGATGTCGATACCCTCAACACGCTTTACCCCCATCCAACCTGAGAACCAACCGGCTCGCGGCAGGCGTTCTCTGAAAGGCTCTTCCCGATGGCTACTCTGACGACTGACCGTAAGACCGGGTTGCGTTCGATCCGCTACATCGAAGGGGCCAAGCGGCCGAAGATTGCACTCGGTCGAATGAAGGTGAAGGCCGCTCAAGGCGTGCTGGTCAGAATCGAAGATTTGATCTTCGCCAAACAATCACGGACATCGGCATCGCCGCAAACGGCGGAGTGGGTGTCGAGCCTGGAAGGCAAGCTCCGTGAGCGGTTGCAGGAATTGGGGCTGATTCAGTCGCTCGCGACCGACGACGAAAACAAGCCGGGGGCCGGCATGACGTTGGCCGTGTTTCTGGATGACTTCATCGCTCGCCGCAACGACACGTCCAAGCCGGCTACGCTGATCGTCTACGGCCACACTCGCCGCTGTCTTGTGGATAAGTTCGGGGCTGATAAGCCGCTGTCAGAAATCACGACGGGCGACGCTAAGGACTGGCGGATGTGGCTCAAGTCGAACGAGAAGCTGGCCGAGAACACGATCCGGCGGCGAGTCGGATTCGCCAAGCAATTCTTCAAGGATGCGACCGAGCACGAGTACATCGTCAAAAATCCATTCGATGCACTCAAGGGAGTCAGCATTCACGGCGATCCTGAGAAGTTCTACTTCATCACCGAAGATGAAGCTCGGAAAGTGATGGAAGCCTGCCCCAACGCCGAATGGCGGCTGTTGTTCGCCCTGAGCCGCTGGGGCGGGCTGCGATGCCCGTCAGAACACTTCGCGTTGAAGTGGTCCGACATCAATTGGGCCGAGAACAAGATCGTCGTGAGAAGCCCCAAGACCGAGCATTTGCGTGGCAAGGCGTATCGCACCATGCCGCTGTTTCCTGAGTTGCTCAAGCCCTTGCAAGACGTTTGGGAACAAACCAAGCCAGGAACCGAATACGTCATCAACCGCTACCGTGACGCCAAGCAGAACCTTCGGACGCAACTCACAAGAATCATCATCAGTGCGGGACTGACGCCGTGGGTGAAGCTGTTCCACAATCTCCGCGCCAGCCGAGAAACGGAACTGAGCCAGCATCATCCGATCCACGTTGTCTGCGATTGGATCGGCAACTCTCCGCGAATTGCCGCCGAGCACTACCTGCGCACCACAGACGGCGACTTTGAAAAGGCACTCGGCGCGAGGGGCCAAAATCGGGGCCAGCAAGCGACGGAAATGAGCGAACCCACCGCCAAAGAAGGGAACGAACCGAAGTCGCTCAATGAAAAAACCCCGGTATTGCACCGGGTTCGCAAGGATTTCACTCGGATTCACTGTTCAAAAGTGGACGATATTGGACTCGAACCAACGACCTCCACGATGTCAACGGACTTTTGCTGCCTCGCAATTCTGCGTGAAACCTCGGTAAACGTAGGCTACACCCCCTCCCGTCATTGTTTCAACATCACTCACGATTTCTCGGCGTTTTTCACTGCTTTTCGAGGAAAGTGGTAGAAGTGTGGTAGTAACCTTTGGCCAGTGGTTTGGGCATTGCGGGGGAGGTCAGTCGTTTGGTCCAAAAGTGGTAGAAATGTGGTAGTGACTCTTGGCCAGTCGGACCACAATAGCAGTCCGCGTGTGAGGTCAGTCGTTTGCCGAGCAACGGGATCGGCCGAGATTGTTCTGGCCAGTCAACGGCCACGATGAGCGGCTTTTTGCTGGCCACGTTCCCCCGCGATGCCAGCCAGCGGGAGCGATGACGCCTCGCAGGACGCGGATGATCGGCGGGTTGCTGGCCAGCTTGCCGAGCTGCAGCAAAGTGACCGCACAAAATCACTCAGGATCGACGCGCGGGCATCGGTCTGACTCTCGACACGTCCGCGAAAAAGAAAAGCCCCGTGACGTGGGGCGACGGCGCGAGCCGGGGTCTAAAGAGAAAGGGGAGACTCGCTCGTGCTGCGGATGTTTTTGGCCACGATCCGCAATAGCCGCCCATTTCAGTCGGTCGATTGGCCGCAACAGCCAGCCGACAGCGACCACGCCGAGCAGGCGCGTCCCACAAATCAGGTCTCGGCATCGGTCGATTGGGGATCAGCCGAATCCCGTTTTTGACGCTCGGCATCAATGAACCCGCGCAGGTCGCTACCAAAGCCGTCGATCAACTCGGCGAAAAACTCGTGACCTTCGCTTCCCCATTTTCGCTGTGCGCGTTCCGTCGCCGATCGCATTCGCGTGACCAGCAGCTCAAGGCATTGGCTCACGAGACGGACATCTCGCAACCGCCCTTCACGCTCGGCGACACGAAGCTGAGACATTTCGGTATCGGACTCGGTCTTCGCGATCTTCGCGCGAAGAAACCTCACGCCAAGTTCGTTTTCGCTGCCATCGGCGGGGAGGTCGTCGATCAACGCCTTCAAAACTGGTCCGTATTGTTTCGCGAACGAACGCAGTTCCGCGAAAACTGCAAACAAGTCTGTCTTCGCACCGCCGAGCGGCAGTTTCCATTTGCCTGCGAATCGTTGGAGTTCAATCCATTGCGAAAATCCAAACAACTCCAAGACGAGCTTTTGAGGCAGTGCGCGGCACTGCTCACGGAGGTCGGAAATTGTGACACGATGAGCCATTGGACCACCTACAACGTACAGGTTGAAAAAACTGCTCACGCGCGAAAATCGCGAGATGCTTCTGGCGAAGCCCGCATCCCCTACTCCCCGCCCAGAGGAACCAAAAAAGCACTGGGAGGGGGTCTCCTTGCCGGAGGGGCGGGTTCCAACGGCACGGCGGCCGATTGCCTCACGTCCGATTGAAAACACGAAATCCAGCGTTGGGCGTGACGCTCGGCACCGTTGGGCCAGTGATGGCACCGGGGCCGAGCTTCGCACGGATTTCAGTGTTGACCTGTTCCTCAACCTTGAGTTGCGCGGCTATGCACGGCGGCGGCTCGTATGGGTTATTCCATTGCGGCGGCGCGGGTGGAAACTCATGCGACATCCGCCATAGATCGGCCTCGGCTGTTTTTGCGATTTCGCGGCGGCGGAGCGCGGTACTCAATTGGCCGCGAGCCGCCTTGAACTCGCGAACCATTTCTTCGCTTTGCTTTTTGTGGCGTTCCTTGGTCTCGTTGAAGGCCGTCTGCGCCACTTTTTGCGCGGCAATCGCGTCCGGGAGGTCGGCGATGAGTGCCTCAAGCCGATTGATCTTTCGTCGGCGATCGGTCGCGGCTTCAAGGTCGGCCAATGAGCGGCCGGTCGATCGCAGCACATCGGCGACTTCCTTTTCGCTGGCGGAATCAGTCGCGACCTTTTGCACCAGCGTGTTCCATTCGGCTTCGGCGGCGAGCTGTTCGGCAGCAGCCGATGCCTTGAGTCGGTCGATCAAACTCGGCTCAGGTGCCGCCAATGCCTCGCAGAGAGGCTCGGTCGCGGGATTCGCCATCTCGGTCGGCGTGAACGCATCTTCGGCAGTTGGCGGCGAGACCGTCGTGGGGGCCTCCAAGTCGCTGGGCAATAGCGGCAGGTTCTGGACGGACGGGAGCGGTTCGTTTTTGGTTCGGGGCATAGGTCGGGATTCCTTCTTGATGGGGCGGGAGAAAAAAATAGGGTCAGCCTGCCACGTCAAGCGCGGCATCAAGTTGTTCGCTGGTTCGGCCAGCTTCGGCCAGCAGCCACGCAACGCGGGTCGGGCGGACGTGGCCTGCGCGGCATTCCGTGAGCAGTTGCTCGAAATACCAATCGCGTTCGGCTTGCGCGGCATCGACCACGGCGACAACCGGCGGAGCGGTCGCGGTCGGTGCGGCAGTGGTGGCTTGGGTCGAGCGCATCACTACCACGCGAGCACGCGGCCGGAGAAACGCGAGTGGGTCGGGGGGCGACGAAAGAAATGAAAGCATGTAGGTCTCTCCAAAAAAAGAGGGGGGGCGGAATCAATCCCCCGGTCGCTCAATTACTGTGAGCGTGAATCCGAAAACTTCGGCCAGTCGGTCGGCGGCGTCGAGGCGAAGACTTTGCCGCTCGGCGAGGAATCGACTGATCGAACTCCGCTCGACACCCGCGGCGCGCGCGATGACGGCCAGCGGGGCGTCCGACTCGCGGATTGCGGCGCGAAGAACTGATGTGAGTGTGTCTGGTGCCATGTGTGTACGTTAGCACGAAAGACGGTGTGAACACAAGAGCGCGTAGCCTCAAAACCCGATGGGCTGATGTGAACGCAACGGCGGTAAGGTCGCGGGGTCGTGGCCAGTCGGTGAATGGGGCTGGCGGTCAGGTCGCGGGGGGCGTGGCCAGTCGGTGAAGGGGCTGGCCACGGGGTCGGCGTTGCGGGGTCGGCGTTGCGGGCTGGCCACGGGGCATTCTCGATAGTGTACAAGCACCGGGATTCAATTTTCACTTTTTGAGACGGTGAAAATTGACTTTTCACCCGTCAGAATCTGTCGTGATCAGGGCCAGGGGGAGAGTCAGCAGGGAGTTTGGGTTCAATTTTCACCGATTTTCACTTTCCAAAAAGTGAAAATTGAATTGGTGTCAAAACCCTATGAAATAGGGGTAATGGTGAGACAAATAGTATAACAAAAATCAATTTTCACTTTTTCACCCTACCCCCCCTTTCCCCGGCGACTCGCATCCCACAGCACTCTCTCATTAAGACACCCCCGGTGAAAAAGTGAAAATTGACAATCAGGGGGCATTCCGGTAGTGTACAAGCACCGTGAGCATCAGGGGGGAGTGGCCAGCGCAAATCAGGGTGCGTGCGGCGACGCGAAATAGACCGACGCCTTGTGCGTGCCCGCCCCTCTTTTTTCGACGACAATCTGCCCGGTCTCGGCGAGACTTTCGATGATCAAGCGCAGGTCTCGTGCTGGGATTGCATGGTCCAGTTTGCGCGCAAGCAGAGAATGCGGCATCCCCGTGCCGCCTGCCTCGGCGACGAGGCGAAGCACCAACTTTGCATTCGCCTGCCCCAGATTGTCGCTGACCATCGACCCGAGCGCCTTCTCGGTGTAATTCGCGCAGTAGGTTGCGAACGCGATAGCCCACTCGGCGGCTTGCAGAGTGATTCGTGGCTCAGGGTGAATCCCGGTTTCGGCATCGACGCAAAAACTCTCAGAGATTGCGTACACAAGCGTCAACTTTCGCGCACTTTCCAGGACTCTCACGAAAATATCGCGCGTGAACGGGGTTCTGTCTGTCCGCGCGATGGCATCGCATTTTTGCGAAAACTGGTCGAATCGCGCGGTCACTGTGTCGTCTTCAGCCACGATCAAGAGTTCGGGGCTGAGCAGGTTGTCGCCCGCTTTCAGGTTTGACCAAAACCGACACGCCTCAGCGAGGCGTGATGGGAGCGGTTCCAACTTGGGTTGTCGGTTGGGCGGCAAATCGTCGTCAACTTCGATGGCAACCAGTCTATTGAGAAGTCCGCTGGTCACATTCGCGCTCGAAAGCGCGCTGAAGAAAGTGGACGGCGTAGTGCTGCCATACAGGCACAAATTTGGCTGGTCGATCACCAGTTCTTTACGATCGGTTGCGCCGTAACTATCGCCGACATACACCGTGTCCGCGGATGTGTACAGACGCATCCGAACCGTGAGGATTTGCGACTGATAACTCTGCGCGTTTTTCGCGGTTGAGACGGACAAATACTTGCCGAATTCGTCAATGAGTGCGAGGCATTCGCCAGAGCGATCGGAGACGGCCTTGACGACTGCCGGGCCACTTGCGAACGATTCGACAAGTAGATTCGCGCGGTCGCACGCGGCGAGCAACTTCTTGACGATTTTGCGCGCGTGGTCCTTGCCGCTCCCGGTTTTTGCGAGTCCGATGAGGTAGAGATTCATCCTTGTGTCAAAGGAGTCTCTGTATTTTCTGCCGGCGAGCGTGGCGATGAGGGCGAGACTGGCCAGCAGTGCGAGGAGCGGCTGTTCACGTCGCGCGGTCGTGTTCGCGTAACGGACAAACTCGGAACAGAATCCCGGTGGCGGGAGCGGCGGGAGCGGCTCAGGCACGACGTGTGGTGTGGCCGGTTGGACACTGGCCACTGGCTGTCTGTCCGCTTCCGAGAGAGGCTTCGGCTCGTACATACACGCCGGCCACGGTGGCGGGTTCCGCTCGTCCACGATACCCCCCGCCCAAGTTTTCAAGTCGCGGAGCCAAGTGAACAGAACGCCTGTGAACTCATCGCCATTCTCGATTCGGTCGGAAATTTGCCGGATACAGTCTGCCGCCTGATGCCGTGCGCGATGTCGAGCGGCCTCGAGTGCGTGATCGGGCGCATATAGGAAGTAGTGTAGCCCCGAATTGACAGCGCGCTTTGCGGCGGATCGCGCTTCGCGAAGACGATCAGCAGTTTCGGAAAAAGATTCCCAGTCGTCGGCGTTTGCGAGCCACTTCTCAAAAATCTCGGAAGCGGTTTTCAGGAACTCTTCGCCATAGACGCGATGCGCTTCCGGCGATCCATGATGCGGGCCGTCGAGGTAAGACTTTTCGTTCGGTGGCAAAAGTTTTCGCGCCTCACGCTCGGCGGCAACCTCGGCCTCTTGTCGCGCGAAGTCGGCATCAGTCCAACCGCGATAGGCTTGCTCGAAAGCGAGGTCGCATTCGCGGTTGATTTTCAAATGATCGAATTCTTGAAACGCAAAAAACCGCTCTTCACTTGAGAGTGTCCTGGTCGAGTCGTCGTACCAATCACCGCTCAAATCGCTTTGAGTGTGGAGCGTGATGATCCACTGTCGCAGCGCGTCGCTGTACCGCAACTCTCCGCTGTTCGTTGGCGATTCGCAAAATGCTTCCGGGCAGCGAACCTGTAGTTCTTTATTGGTCTCGACTTGGCTGGCGGGCATAACAGCGTTAGAACACATTTGCAGACTCCTTTGGAAGAGGGGGACTTGCAACGGCACCGATGACAGTCGGTGCCTTTGTTTTGATGGGATGCCCCCGCCTGCGAAAATTGCGGCGAGGGGCGAGGGCGGGCTACAGCAGGCCAGCGGCCTTGAGCTTTGCGGCGGTCGCGGCCGATCGCTCAGCGGGAGCGTCGTCCCCCATCGGAGCGGGTGAGCAGTTGGCGGTTTGCTCACGAAGGAATTCGGCAAACGCGGTGCGGGTCGTCATCCAGCAGCCACCGGACTTCACGACCGAGGGGCGTGCCCCGTTCACACCTTTATTGAGCCATCTCCACAGCGTGGCAGGCGATGGTCGTTTGCCGAGTCGCCGGGTGGCGACTACCGCCAAAGGGATCAGTTCGTCGGTTTCGAGATTGATCGACATAAAAAAACCTCAAAGCATGGTGAATGGGATCACTATGCTTTGAGATTACCGCACGGCGAATCGGCTTATCAAAAGCCATTCCTGGCTTAGTTAGTGCCCGTTCGGAAATTCATTCTACTCGAGAATGTCTGACGAAAAATTGTTGGCGTGCGGTCGAAGATCGCTCTCTTGGGCGATCGGCGCGTTGTCCAGACAGCGATGGCCAGCCATTTCTGACGT
>JBJXEX010000260.1:0-7590 GCA_046156195.1 Planctomycetaceae bacterium
ATTCGCGACGCGGAGCGTCGCGCCACAATCCGTTGCCTCTCTATCGCGTTGTCGAATTGCCGCGTGGTGCGGCATCGCGTGAGTTGCTGGATCTCGCGATCGTGGCAGGAGGTCATTCGCGATTTCAACTCGACCCACGAATTTTGGCCGATAAGTTTCGCGGGCTGTATGAAACCTGGATGAATCGCAGCACGCTGCTCGAACTCGCCGATGTCGTGCTGGTCGCGACACCGCCGGATGCCTCGGATGATTTCGTCGGCATGATCACGCTCTCCGAAACGGCGGGAGCCGGACAGATCGGACTGCTGGCGGTTCGCGATGACCATCGCGGTCGCGGCGTGGCCACGCTGCTGCTGACCGTGGCTCACGACTGGCTGCGACACCGAGGAGCCACCGAGTTAAGCGTGGTCACGCAACTCGAAAACCGTGAAGCCTGTGGGTTGTATTCGCGCTGGGGCTGCGAGATCGCGGAGGTGCGACGCTGGTTTCATTTCTGGGTTCAAGAAGTGGGTTAGTCTTTTTCATTCCTTTGACCAGATTCCTTTGATCTCGTCCGAACTCGATGAGGGAGATCAGAGGAATCTGGTCAGAGGAATGGGAGAAGAGTTTATGGAACTTTCCGTCGTCATCCCGGTTTACAACTCGGCGGAGTCGTTGCGGTCGCTCGTGAAGTGGGTTCAAGACATGGGTGAGAGGCTTCTTATTCCTTTGACCAGATTCCTCTGATCTCGTCCGCACTCGATGAGGGAGATCAGAGGAATCTGGTCAGAGGAATGGGAGAAGAGTTTATGGAACTTTCCGTCGTCATCCCGGTCTACAACTCGGCGGAGTCGTTGCGGTCACTCACGACGCGACTGCTCACGGCGTTGGAAGACTTACACGTCACGCATGAAGTCGTCTTCGTTGACGATGGTAGCCGCGATCGCTCGTGGGACGTTCTGCAAGCCATTCAGTCCGAGCATCCCGATCGCATCGTCTGCTTGCAGCTCATGCGAAACTTCGGTCAGCACAACGCGCTGATGTGCGGCTTTCGACACACGCAGGGGCGCTTCGTCGTGACGCTCGATGATGACTTGCAGAACCCGCCCGAAGAGATCGGCAAACTGCTGGCCGCGATTCGCTCGCAGCCGCTCGATGTGGTTTACGGAGCGGCCGATCGCCGGAAGCATCGGACTTGGCGCAACCTTGGCTCGTGGATCGTCAACGTGGTCTATCGCACGATGTTCAAGACGCGGGTGTCGATCAGCAGCTTTCGGATCATTCGCCGCGAAGTGCTGGAGGCGATCTTTTCGTATTCGCTGAATTACACGTTCGTGGATGGCCTGCTGGCTTGGAACTCGCAACGCATCGGCGAGGTCACGGTCGAGCATCATCCCCGGCAGAGCGGCCGATCGAATTACTCGATCCCGAAACTGGTCGTGCTGGCGTTGAACTTGTTCAGCAATTTTTCGCTGCTGCCTCTGCAAGCGGTCTCGCTGGTTGGCTTCGTGGTGGCGGTGTCGGGGCTGTTGGCGGGAGGTTACTACCTCGTGCAGTATCTGCTGTCGAATGTTGCCGTCTCCGGTTACGCCTCGACGATCGTGTCGATCCTGGTTCTGGGCGGAGTCCAACTGTTGTCGCTGGGGATGATCGGCGAGTACCTCGGACGATTGCATCTCAACGTCAATCGCAAGCCGCAGTACACGATTCGGAATGTGTGCGGCTCGCGGCCTGCGGGTGATCGCGACTGGCAGACACCGCTTCCATCCGAGAAGTTCGCGCCGCCGGTTGCGGTTCAGCCCGCTGACGAACTCGAAAGAGTCACATGAGCAAAACAGAACATGCGTTTGAAGTTGGCGAGCGGAGCGGCGTCAGCCCTCCAGCGATCACGTTAGCCACACAGAACCGAGGGACTAACACCGCCCCGCTCGCCGATACGTCTTCTTCGGGGAGCGCGATCGTGCAACAACCACCTGGCGGAGCGACTGGTCTCGTGTTCGATCCGATCGGCTTTTGGGTCGCACAGAGCAATTCCGTTCTGTCCTATCCCGCCGATGGAAACGATCTGTGTTACTCACTGGAGGAAGACTCGTTTTGGTTTCGCCATCGGAATGAGTTGATCGCGGAGACTCTGCGGCGACTTCCTCCGGGAGGCACGCTGTTCGATGTTGGCGGAGGCAACGGCTACGTCGCGGCGGGATTGGAACGCGCGGGCTTTCCAACCGTGTTGGTCGAACCGGGTCGAACCGGAGCCGCCAACGCCTGCCGACGCGGACTGCGAAACGTCATCAACGCCACGACCGATGAAGCGGGATTCACTCCCGGTTCACTGGACGCGGTCGGGCTGTTCGATGTGCTCGAACACATTCCCGATGACTTGGGATTTCTTCAATCACTGCACCGCTTGATGCGGCCGGGAGGGAGGATTTATCTGACTGTGCCAGCCGTCCAACTGCTCTGGTCGAGCGAGGACGAATACGCGGGACATCAGCGTCGCTATCGCCGCTCGTCACTTGCCCGTGTTTTGCAAGCGGCTGGTTTCGAGGTTGAGTACCTCACCTATTGTTTCTGGTTCTTGCCGCTGCCGGTGTTCCTGCTGCGAGCGATTCCAAGCTGGCTCGGCTGGCGAAAAGGACCGACCAAACAATCGGCGACGAAAGAACATTCTACGAAGAGTGGCCTCGCCGGATGGTTGGTGAATCGAGCACTGTCGTGGGAGTTGGCTCGCGTGTCGCGCGGGCAAACGCTCTGGCTGGGAAACAGTTGCTTGGCGGTCGCTCGCAAACGGGATGGGGTCTGAATACAGAGGAATCAATCATGTTTCGATGGCAGTCGGTGATGGAATTGGCAGCGGTCTATCGCGGCATTCAACGTCTGCTGGGAGGCGAGGCGGTACATCGCTACTTCGTGGATTGCCACGTCCGTCCGCAAGCTGGTGATCGGCTTTTGGACATCGGTTGTGGTCCGGCACAAATCCTGGATCGGCTGCCTCAAGTGGGATATGTCGGAGTCGATTTGAATCCGCGCTACATCGCCACAGCACAGGCTCGCTATGGCGCGCGAGGCACGTTCGTCTGCCAGTCGGTCGCACAAATGGCGGTCGAGCAACCCCATTCTTTTGATGTCGTGATGGCTCACGGGCTGATCCATCATCTGGACAATGTCGAGGCTCAACAGCTCTTCGAGACGGCCGCGTTGGCGTTGAAGCCCGGAGGTCGGTTCGTGACGTTGGACGGCTGCTTCGTCCCAGGCCAGTCGAAGGTCGCTCGCTGGCTGTTGCGAAATGACCGCGGCCAATTCGTCCGCACGGCGGAAGAGTACCTCGCGCTGGCGAACCGCGTGTTCCCCGATGTCCGGCCGACGATCCGCCACGACCTGCTGCGAACTCCCTACACACACCTCGTGATGGAGTGCCAGGCAAAAGTCGTTTAACCGCCACGCCATCGGCGTGCGCGCTAACGTAAGTCGTTTTGTCACGATCCGCCCACGCCGTTGGCGTAGGGGTTAAACAAGAAATTCAACACGCTCTGGCGAGCGTGGCTACGGCTGCCCCGTCTGCTCACGTTGAAGCTGCTCGGCCCGCGCGAGTTCTTTGCGAGCTTGCTTCCACAGCGGATCGGCTTGAACGGCTTGGCGAAGTAACTCGACCGCTTCGTCGTATCGCTTTTGATCCAGTCGCATCTGACCGAACCAATAGAACGGACGAGACCACGTCGGATCCTCAACCATCGCTCGCCGCAACCAGAGTTCGGCTTGATCCAAGTCGCCGCTGCTCCACAACGCGAAACCCAGAAAGCCCATCGCGCGCGAATCTTGAGGGGCTCGTTTCAGAGCCAGTTGAAAGTGCGGAATCGCCGCCGCGAACTGGTCTTCTTGAACCAGAAACAGTCCGTAATTGACGTTGAGGTGCGGCTCTGACGGAATCAACTTGAACGCTTCTTGATAGTGAATCCGAGCCTGCTCTCGATCGCCCGCCCGCTGATACGACTGAGCCAGTTGTGTTCGCGATCGCGCATCGCCGCCGGAAACTCGCAGCGCGTTCGACCACAACGTGACACTGTTCCGCCACACGCGAGTCTGGATTTGAGTGCGGATCGCCAACCAAGCGAGCATCACAACCATCAAGAATGTCACGGCTCGTCGCAGCGGAACGATGCGGCTCACGACGATCGCGCCGCTCCAAACAACCAGCAAATAGATGCCGACCGCCGGCAAGTACAAGTAGCGATCCGCTCGTTGCTGCGTTCCGACTTGGATGATCCCGATGACCGGCACCAACAGCCCCAGAAACCAGAACCAGCCGGTCCTCACAAAGGGTGCTCGCTTCCACAAGCCGATGGCCAACATGGTCATCACCGTCAGTCCCACGGCACTGGCGGCCACGACCGACCACGCGAGCCGCACGGTCGGATGCGGATAGAAAACCGACAGATCCTTCGGAACGAACAACATCTTCAAGTACCAGCCATAAGCCAGCACGGCATTCGCCAACCGATCACTTAGCGCGACGTGTAAATCGAGTGCTCCACCAGCTCGCTGAACTTGAAGAGTCACGACACACGAGAGGATCGTCAGCACAACAAACGGCAGCTTTTCGAGGATCAGTCGGAGTGCGCCGAACTGCTCGATCGGTTGAGCCGTGAATTCATCGGGAGACCGCTGAGCCGAACCTTTGAATCGTGCCAGCGGCCAAACATCGAGCAACAACAACAGACAGGGCAACGTCACGAGCATTGGCTTCGACATCAGGCTGCATCCGAAACTGACGATCGCGCCAACATACCATCGCACGCGACCGGTTCGCACAAATGAGCCGTAGGTCCACAGCGCCAACAATCCGAAAAACAGACTCAGCACATCTTTTCGCTCGCTGATCCACGCGACCGATTCCACATGCACCGGATGAACGGCAAACAGCGCGGCCACGAACGCACTGCGTCCCACTTGCCGAGTGAATTGCTTCAGCACACAGAACAGCAACAACACGTTCGCAACATGCCATCCGAGATTGGTCGCATGGAATCCCCGCGGCCCAGGCCCAAACAGCGTGGCGTCGAGCATGAGCGACAACCAAGTCAGCGGATGCCAATTCGCACACTCGCCGGTCGTCAGCGCCCACTGGATGTTCGCCAGCGACAAGCCGGTCGTGACGCGCGGGTTTTCGTAGACATAGATCTGATCGTCAAAATTGACGAAGCCACACGTCCACACGCCCCAATAAGCCGCCACGGTGAATGCGGCCAGAATCAGGCCGATCCAGACAGTCTGCTGGTCTCGTTCGGCTGGCTGGTCTCGTTCACTTTGGCGACTTGGCATAATGCTCTTCCACTTCGCGGACGAGTTTCGGATCGACGATCTGTCCGGCCCGTTGCAGGCGTTGAATGGCTCGCTGCGCGTCGCCCCAGCGATTCAACTTGGCATACACAGAAATCCGGCGACGTTGCGCGGCCAGATGTTGCGAGTCGCGAGCAAGCAGCCGATCAAAGCAGTCGAGCGCCAGCAGCAGGTCGCCCCGCGCCGAGTGTACGGTCCCTTGAACGAAGTCGGTCGCGAGATTCGTCGGATCAATTCGCCGAGCCTCGTCGAGATCACGGAGCGCCTCGTCATAACGTCCCAGATCTCGGAGGATGGTCGCCCGATGGTAGCGATCCTCAATGATGGTCGAATCGAGAGCGATCGCTCGCGTGAAGTCCTCGAGCGCCGGTTCGAGTTGTCCGGCTTTCACGCGAACACTTCCCCGAATCTCCAAGAGATGCCGCGTGTAAGGCCCTGGCAGCGGAATGCCTTGATCACACAACCGGAGCGCCTCGGAATTGTCTCCCCCGTTTTCATTGATCAATTGAGCCAAAGCCAAGTACGGCCGCTGATTCAACGGCCGCTTGAGAAGCGTGTCACTCCAAATCGAACGCTCCGTGAGAAACTGATTCGAGCGCTGAGCGGTTCGCACACCCAGCATCAGGACCACGGGAACCAAAAGCACTCCCATCACGCAGCACTGCGTTGCCGTCCCGGATTCCGAAAAGCTGGGCAGACGTTTGAACGCCAGATAAAGCACGAGCACCAGCCACGCGATTCCGCACGCCGACGCCAAATACATCCGATGCTCGGCCACCGTCTGCGTGATGATCGGAATGGCGGACGAAGGTCCCAGCAGCAAACAGAGCATCACACCCGGAAATGCCAGTGGCGAACGACGAACGACCAACCACAACAGCACCGACAAGAATGTCGCCAACACAACGCCGGCCACCAAGAGTTGCCTAACATCAGTCACGACAAATTCAGGCCCATAGTCGAAGACC
This sequence comes from Planctomycetaceae bacterium, assembly GCA_046156195.1. GTDB lineage: Bacteria > Planctomycetota > Planctomycetia > Planctomycetales > Planctomycetaceae > SXKJ01. The sequence goes on from JBJXEX010000260.1 coordinate 6,282, forward strand.
AATGGATTCGGCCAGATAACCAATTGTAGATAATGCGCGACGGCCCATACCTGCGTTTGTATGTGATTCTGAAGTGTGACCCCCATCCCATAGCCAATGGTGTTTTCGCGGCTCTGCGATGTGATCATGCAAAAGGCCAGCGGAACCCAAGCGGTCATCAAACCGAGAAACATTCCCCAATGACGCCGCAATGCCAGACGCCAATCGCCGGTCAACACCAGGACGTCCAAGGCAATCGCGGTCAACGGCACCGTTGCGATGATTTCTTTCGTCAGGCTCCCCAACCACGCGGCCAGCACACTGACTACGAACCAACGCCTCTGAGAGGTCTGAACTCCCTTCACAAAGCCCCATAAGACGGTGAGATAACAGAGACTCGTCATCGACTCACCCCGTTGGACGACATACGAGACCGCGTTGATCGTCAGCGGATGAACGGACCAGATCAGGCTGATCGCCAACGCCAACGGGCCAGCGGCGGAGGATGTTTGTGGGAACGTCGCCAGAATACGACGCAGCAAACCAAACAACAGGACGGCCCCCGCCGCGTGGACTCCATAGTTAAAGAGGTGATAGCCGCCCGGATGAATTCCTCCCCAAGCGTAGTTCACCGCCAATGAGAGATTGAGCATCGGACGCCCGGCCACAGTCGTGAATTTGTTTCCCCGCAGCACGGTCCCGAGCGACGACAGCGAACGAATCGAGGGGTTATCGAGGATCGACAACTTGTCATCGAACACAAATTCACCGCGCAGGCTTCGTCCGTGTGCCAACCACACCGCTAGGAATAACAGCAGAACGACCAGTGCGTTGAACCGGATCGGCAATGAGTTAGCTGGCATGTTCGGCTGGAAAATCTCGGCACTCATGAAAAACACTTCTCAATGAAGATGAAACTTGGGCGCTTTGGCCTGAAATGTTTCTTTTGTCTTCCTCTGAATTCACTCCGCGATCTTTGCAGCCTTCTGTTCCAATCCGTGTTTTGAACAGAAGGTCGCAAAGATCGCGAAGTGGGACATAGTCTTGTGGAACAACTTGTCGAACAGCCTTGGCTCCGAAAGTCGTTGCAGTTGAGTCAGGTTTATTGGACCACAATTTGGAAACACTAATCAACGCTGATCTTCGCTAATCCAACGGTCTGGTTGCGAGCGATCAATATCACACGATTATGGATCAAGGTCAGAAACGAAAAAAGCCGCCACAGTAAACTGTGGCGGCCTTTGTGACACATCATCAACTGAAGCGGGAGGCTAACTAGTTGGAGCTCTCCAGGATCGAGCTGCCACCTTGGGTCTTGCCGCAAACGTCG
>JBJXEX010000275.1:0-19267 GCA_046156195.1 Planctomycetaceae bacterium
CCATCGTAATCCGGCAACCGCCGAACCAGCGGATCAACCCGACCCGCATCAAGTGGCGTTCGTTCGTCTTGCGTGTTGCTCATGGCTTTTACTCCGGTCTGGCGGGCGGGTTATCCTGAACGTTCGCAGGATTCAGGCCACCGCAACTCGCGGCAGTCCGTCATGCGTTTGGCCGTCCAACACTCGTCCGGCCACCTTAACACCAACGCGATTCTCGTTGACGTCGAACTCTCCCCACTGTTTGAAGTGAAACGGCACTCCAGCCGCTTCGGCTTGGTCCCGCAGTGACCTGAACCACTCCGGGTTGCACGCTCTCGCGTTCGGCCCGCTCTCGCCGCCGGTGATGACCCAATCAATCCCGTCGCCGCCAAGATGCCTGAAAACCTTGCCGTCCTGTTCGCCGTGCAACATGATCGGACCAACGAGCGGCTCCGCCGAAACGAACGTCCTTCCGACGAGACCAGAACGCTTCGCCGCGTGAAGAAGCGGAAGGCGCTTATCAGTCCACTCTTGATTCTCAATCGACGTTCCGAGGATCACGTTGCTTCGATGGCACGGCCTGAAGCCCGTGCTTGTATGACCAAACCACATTCGCTCGACGTTCTCAGGACGCTTCGTCAACAGGAGCCAGTCGAGATTCGGCGTCGCGTCGATCAGCGCGAACAGGTCGCGACGCAAGTCATCCATCGTTGCCGCTTCTCGGCTGTCGAGAAAGAACTGACCAGACTCCAAGCTGACATACTGCCCGTCCGGCATTCGATAAAGTGTGTGGCCTGCCGCGTTGACGATCGGCCCCTTCCAGTCCTCGAAAACGTCAGCGAGTGACGCACAAAACACATAGAGGCGTGATCCACTGCTGGCGGCTTCACGATTCCATCTCAGCGGCTTCCGCCAATTCGCTTCGGCGGTTTTCACTCGACTGCCGTTCGGCCCCCAGGTGACTTGGCCATAGCGGTGATCCATATCGCGCTCGGCGTAGCAGTGCTGGCACGCTGGCGACACCTTAGTACAGCCCATCCACGGATTGAATGTGTTGTCTGTCCATGAAATGTGAGAATTCTCAGCCATCATCTACTCCAAACACCTGCGAACAAAACGGTCAAGCGGACGGCGATCAAGTCGGCGGCTTCGGGGATGTCTCTCTCGCCGCCGCTTACCTTTGCGTTGGGCGGCATGACAATCACACCGCCGCAACAGAAGCCGAATCACTTACCGGCTGGTCGCTTATCCAACTCCTTCTCGGCCAAGATTGCCGCGACATCATCAACGTGCAAGCAGTCGCACAAACAGGCGTAGTCGTTCGCCGCCTGAATGATCGCGATGTTTCCGTTGCAGTGGTCATTGCCCGGAACCGCGCTATGAAGGACTCCGAACGACTCAACTTTGCCGCCGTTCAGCTTCACGATCTTGTCACCGTTCCTTGCTTCGCGTCCGTTTCGATAGTGCATGATCAACTCCCAAAAACGCCCAACAAGAAAATGAACTGGAGCGGCGGTTGGGCGCGTGCTCCAGTGGGAAGCGGTTCTTCCGCCGCCCAGTTATTTTTGCGTTCGCCAGATCAATCAATCTCGCTCACAAACTCGCCGACGTTGATCGCATTCGGCACCATCGCAAGGTCGCCGCCTTCAATCACGTCCACCCACGACATATTCACTCGCGGGGCGAACGTCCGCACAAACAGGAACCCGTCTTCGGCCATCGCCCACATGGGAACATTCAACCGATCCCACTCCGGCTTGGTGCCTGCAAGCCAAAGCCGAATGTCCATCGTGTTCCGCGCTCGCGGCGGTTCTTTGGACCAGTCAATACCAGGCTTGCAGAAGCCTTTCGGAAGCCCTAACGCAATCGAATTTCCAAGCCCAATCATCGTCCCCAAAACATGGCCCGTGCATCTCATTTCCGCGTCAGACCACTTGTACGCACCGCAGGTTGTGTCACACCCAGCAACGCAGCCCGGACACTGAAACTGGCGAACAAGGCGGTCAACTTGAGCCGCGACCGGTTCGACTGTTGAGAGTTCACTCACGATTGAAACCTTTCTGGCCGTTCGCGCGGCCAAGTTACCTTTGTCGTTCGTCGGATTACTCAGCATCCGCGAACTCGAACATCTGAATCTCTTTCCCGTCTGCGATCACAGTCACCGGATTCAAACCTATCAACCCGCCTCCAGCGTAATTGCATGGCCCTGATCCGGGTCCTCCAAATGCCTCGGCACAGCCTTCACTTCCACGGCCAACGCACGAGAAGCCGACCATTGACGATGGCAGCTTCGCGGCCTTGTAGTCGGCAGTGCTGGCAACATGGCCACACGACGGACACTTCCACCGCCACTTCATTTCGTCCGGCCCGAAGAGTCGTTCGCCTTCGGCCCGCCATTCCTCGACCGTCATCCGCGTTTGCGTTGCTGTCACAAAAACACCAAAGACCGACGAACAAGGCATTCAACCGGAGCGGCGGTCAGCGCTGTTGGTTGAATCCGGGCTGCTTGGCCGCCGCCCGGTTAATTTGGCGTTCCTGTATTCATGTCGTCACCTTCGCGCGCTCCGCGGCCCATTGTTTGAGCCGCGCCGTTGCGTCTCGGTGATCGACCTGCTGCTCGCGAAGGTCTTGCTCGGCGAGCAAGTCCGAGTCACGACCACGGCCGTCGGCGTGCAGCAGACGCCGCGCGTGCTCTTCGTCCCCGTCGGCCCCCAGCCAGGCACGAGCACGTTCGGTTGCGCTGCTGGCTGGATCGTTCGCACGCTTGAGCTGCTTCGAGAAGACCGCCCCAGCGTCTTCAATGAATTCCTTGGAGCCTCGCAGGTGAGGCGCGGATCGTCGCACGCAATAGGTGGCCAACGTCGCGAACTTCAGCAACAGTGCCGGCATTGCCTCTCGCGGCTCTTTGGGAATCCAGCCTTTCAATTGGGCCTCGGCGAACAACTCTTCGAGGTGCTCGCGATTGGCCAGCGTGTACCGTGTCAGCGACTTGTTCCAGCCGCCTTTGCCTTTTCCCCGCGCCGAAAATTTTGAAAACCCATCCTCTGAAACGCATGGGAGTTTTTTATGTGTTTCAATCATGGGTTTAAGAATGGGTATTGTGGGACACTCTGAGCGCCAAGGTGTCCCATCGGGCCTCGAAGGTGTCCCATCGGGCCTCGAAGGTGTCCCATCGACACCCTGGAGCGACGTCGGTAAAACCGCCCCGGTTTTGTCGACATGAAAAGCGACGCACCAATTGAAAAGACGCCGCCAACCGATCGTGTAGGCGTTCGTTTTTTGACGACTCGGCATCGCGAACGGATTAGCCGTCTCGACTAACACTCCCAACAGCACTGCGTCTGTAATAGCGCGATACACAGTCTTGCGCGAATTGGTACGCATGCGGCCGGCGATTGTCTGCTGGCTGGCATAACAGACATCGCCAAAACCATAGATCGACATCAATAACAGAGCCAAACGCATTTGTTTTCCGTCGTCCATCACCGCCCCATCTTTCCGTCGCCGCACGGCATAACCTTGCAGCTCCATCAGCGCGACCATGTCCGGCTCTGGCACGCGCCAATTCTCCAAAATAAACAGTTCCGCAGCTCGGTTGCGTTCCCACGCCTCAAACAAAGTCGCCGCCATGCGATTACTCCTCCCTGAAGTTCGATCCGTTCTGCCCGCCGACGTTTCCGAGATAATCAAAAAAGCCAGAGTTCGGCCACGGGCTTCGGCCAGCCAAAGTCTCTTCGAGCAGCCAGCGATAATTCGCCAACCGCTCCAAAAACTGCTCTTTTGGGATTGGGGCGCGCCACACGACACACAGCCCGGTCCTCTCGCGGGTATCTTCGACCAACGCGAAAATGCCACGCTGACCGAGACATGACCGATGGACGATGTACCGATCAGCGATGGCTCGATCGGAGAACACAATCATTGTGTTTCCGAGTAGCGCGTCAGCCGCAGCGAATTGCTCAGATTCGGTCATCGTGTCAGCTCCAGCGGCTTGCCGTTGATCACTTCATCGGGCACGTCCCAAAATCCGAGCAAACCGGCGTAAGGAATCGGCGTCACGAAACGCCGGACATTTTCGAGCACCCAACAAAACCGGCCTTCCGCGTGCTTATGAGTCGTCAACCACGGCCAGCGCGAGACGATGTCCGGATGACACAGTCGAATGGTGTCGATGCCGACGCAATGGGCGAGCGTCGCAATGCCGACGATCGCCCCCATTGGTACGGGATGTTCCAAGCGGCTCCAATTTTGGCGACCAAACCATTTCAGGTTCTTGCCCGCGTGAATCAGAAAGTCGCCGCGAATCTCCGTCGGCCAATTCCGATTTTCAACACGCTTCGGAGACTGCCCAGTTGGCAACGTATTCGCGTCGGCCACGATCAACTCCGCAAACGGCTGGCAGATGGTGAGCGCTCTCATCGTACCTCCGGTTTCTCATACCGCGCGGAAACAGAAGTCAGCATGTCAGTCCCCCTCACACCAGCGCTCTGTCGAGCGTGGCTACGAAGTCAAAACAAACTCTTCGCGACCAACCGAGGCGGTCGAGTCGCTGTCGGTGTGCCTCTCGTGGAGTCTGAGACATCCCCACGAACCGACAGCGACTCGAACGCCTCAGCGAGCGGCTTAATCGCAACGAACAATCGCAACGCCTGGAGTCGCGATTCCCAGCCGGATCGCGGCTGTTCGATTTCCGCTGACTTTTCGAGCGACTCGAACACGTCGAGCGTTTCCACGAGCGAAAGCAGCTTCCGCGCCTGTTCGATTTGCGACCAGCACTCGGCCGACTTCAGCTTCGCTCCGAGTGCCCCGCTAATCTTTCCCAGCGCCGCTTGAGCAATCGCCGTTTCGATGTCGCCGAACTCAACCAGCAGTTTGGTCGCCGTCTTCTCGCCAATGCCGGCCACGCCCGGAATGCCGTCGCTGCTGTCGCCAACCAGCGCGAGCCAATCGCCGAGCTGGTGTAGCTCGCAACCGAACTTCGCCCGCACGGTGTCGGCCGTCTGCCACCCGCCGGCCTCGCCGAACGGATTCCACACGCGGCAGCGCGGCAACAATTGCAACAGGTCTTTATCGGTCGAGATGATCGCCACACTCGTGAGCGGCACGGCGCTAGCCGCCGGTTCTGTTTCCCGCGATCGACCGGCGGCTAGCGCCGTGCCGCTCACAAGACTGGCAAGCACATCGTCAGCCTCAAAGCCTTCGACTCGAATCAGCGGCCAACCGATCGCCGACAGTGCCCGCTCGGCGAGTTCAATCTGTGCGGCCAACTCCGGCGACTTTGGAGGTCGATGCTCCTTATAGGTCGCAAGCAACGCCGTGCGGTGCGCATACCCGCCTTCGGCCGCGAACACGACTCGCGCCGGCTTGAGCGTGCGAATCAACTTCGCCACACAAATTAGCAACCCGCGTACACCATGCACGTCGCTCGGTGTCCCGACGTGGAAGCACCGGACCAGCAGATTCAGGAAGTCGATCGCGACCAAATCAACCGGGGTCGCGGTCGTCTGGTCCGAGGTAGTCGTCTGGATCTTCGTCGAATCCGGAAGCGAAGCCTTCATCGTCGTCGGACTCACAGTCTTCGCACCCATCGCAGTCGGTTCCGCCGTGCCAATGGCAGACGCAGAAATCTCCGCCGCAATCGCAGTTGAGATGACCGGAGCCGCCGCAACTTGAACCGAGTCCGCTGTCGCTGAAGAGAGCTTCGTAAGTTCCGGTCGCTCCGCACCAACAGGTGATGAGTCCGTCGTCTGGTTCATCCTCATCATCAGGCTCGGACATGGTGCCAACTCCTTTCCCTCGTAACCTTGCCGCCAGGCCAGGTGATGCGGAGTGTCCGCCCGCCACGGATTCTCGATGACACGCGACGTCTCACGAGCACACCGCTGTCCGGCTTCATAGGTAGAGACCAACTGCATCTCGATCGTGATCTCGTAAGCCGGCTGAGTTGAGATCGGGCCTCCAAACGCCGCCCGCCACGCGGCCAACTCGTCACCGACGAACGCCGTCGGTGACGGCGACCGATGCCCTGGCAACTCCGACCGCGAACGCGCGACCTGCCCCAACAAACTCGCGAAGGCCACTTGCGTCATCGCGCGGCCTCCGCTGTTGGTGTCGGCGTTTCATCCATCGCATCGACAGTCCACACGCCGAAGAACTCTTCCAAGATGCCCGGTTCCTCGCGACGCCGAAACAACTCGTTGAGATTGAGTAGTAGATGTTTGAGCGGGAACTCCAAGTGCTTGTTGTCCCGCGATCGCTTGCACACCCCGGCCGATCGCTTCAACACACCTTTCACGCTGATTGTCATCTTGATGGTCTTAGTCATTGCGGATCGTCTCCCCACAGTGAGACGGGTGCTTTGTGTTCGAGCCGGCGAAGCGGTCGCCCGCCGATGTTCGCCTTGGCCGGCGGCAACGGCTTGTCACGCAGTGAGCGCCAGGCGACGAACTCTTGCAGAAGCAGCGAAAGAGAATGCGACTTGAAACATTGCTGCCGCTCGCGAGCGTCCCCGATAGAACGCGATTCTGTGTACCAATACAAATCAAACTGCTCACCGCGCGTGATGTGCCCCCCGTACAGATTGACGTCGAGCGTCAACGACAAATGGAAGCTCTCCCCGCGCCTCAGCATCCCTTCCAGGAACTGCTTCGCTTCGTCGATCGTCTTCGGAGCTCGCAACGACTTCGCCATCTCAACACCCCATCGCGATCGAATCGAAAGACTCATCGCGCAGCCAATCGCGTCGTTGGATGAAGCGATTCAAATCAGCCAGTCGCTGCGCATGCACGAAAACCAGAGGCCCCCCGCCGGTTAGACACGTCTCGCGGAGCTTGCGGTACGCTCGCGCACGAAGCCGTATTGCTTGCCGCAGCTTATTTGGGAGTCGGCTCATCAGCACACCTTTCACGTTCGTGTTCGTGCGAATTTCAAGAAAACAGCCGGCCAGCGCCGCGAACGACAAGCTCGCGAACAAGTCTGCGGATCAAACCTCGCAGCGAGTGGGTCACGCTGGCCGGCGTGATTCAAATTTCATGCCTCTGCTGCGAGGCAACTAGCGTGCGCGTCGCGACAGTCGCCGCAACCGAGCAGCTCCACACCGCCGTTCACCACGAATTCAACACCAGTGCCGGCTAAGCTGCCGAGCACACTACCGAGCAGTTCCACTTCCTCACGAACGATGTTCATGTCCTTGGGTGCTTCGATGCCAATTCGCACCGCGTTAGGACCGATTCGCACCACCGTCAAAATGATCTTGTCGCCGATCAACACTCGCTCGCCGACTTTCCTCGATAATACCAACATGATTCGAGACTCCTTTCTCTGAGTAAAAAACGTCTGCTGCACTCAGCGCGACGAGTGGGTCGCGCTGGCCGGAATCCAAAACACCGAACAGAAGACAAACCGGATCGCTCGCCCTGGGCACGGAAGCGCCGCCCACGAACCCGGCTTTCTGAAACGGACGGCTGATCGCGACTCGAACAATCCGTCGGATCCTCAACGCAGAGGCCGGACAGTCGCGATCTCCTGAGAGCACGGACGAGCGATCCGAGGGAATAAGAAATACCGCTTCGCTGGCTTCGTCAGCGCGGGGGCTATACGCCCCCCCGCGCAAGATCAGCCGGAAACAGCAGACGATTGTTTCGGGGGCCAAAGCCATTCCGGAACCGGCGCGGCCAAGATCAGCCGCCTCTGCTGGGGACTCGGATCGTAGACCCGCGAATAACTGACCGAGTTTACCGACGAGGACGAGTGCAGCACGAATTCGCCAGCCCGTTCCCCTTGATCGTTCAAAAGCTGGTTGCAAGCCGCGCGCATCCGTTTGAGAGTGAACTGTTCGACGTCGCGCTGCCTCGCATCCTTCGTCGTGTTGCTCAATCCAGCTTTGACCAAACACGATTTCCACAGCCGAGAGAACTTCTTCATATTGACCAGCACGCCGAAGACGTGCGCCGTAGGATGGCCGCCCTCGGCCGTTCCCTTCGCCCACAGCAACCACGCCGTCGCGCTGGGATGAAGTGGCAGGTTTTTCGGATGCGGTCTCTTTCGCTCCGTCTTCGACGCGACGAAAGACAGAGTCTGCAAGTCCTCGGAAAAGTGCGACCACGTCAAACACTTCGCATCCCCACGGCGCAAACCAGTCGTCCATAAACAGGCCAGCAAACACTTGAGATCGATCGGCGCGACCTCGAACAGCCTCTGTATCTGCTCGTCCGTCGGCACGAAGTGCGGCTTGATCGGTACGACTGGAAGCATCCCTTGACTCACAATCGGAACGACGAATATGGCACCCAAGCCACCACTCGCCTGCGGCCGCAACCGCACGAGCCACGATTTGATCTGGGCCAATGGCGACTTGTACGAGCCGGCCGAATACAGCAACCGCGACCGATCGCTGAAATGTGACGTCGCGAACCGCACGAGATCGTCCGCCACAATCCACGCCACCGGCGGATCGCTGATCGGCTCGCCGAGCACCTGATAAGTCACCTGCCCAAATTGATCGGCATACCACCGCTTCGGGGCCGAAGTGCCGAGCGATTCCCAGCGCGGCAAAATCGTCTGGTAGTAATCGCGGATCGACCGGTCTTTCACACGACCCACATCTCCGGCCTTCAAGTGCCGATCGTAAACCTCGCGCAGGGTCAACCGCCCCAAGGGGGGCAAGCAATCCAGAGACTCGGCCGGCACTCCGACCGCAGAACCCCGGATAGTGTATCCGGGGTTCTGAGCCGCCGAGTCCGGAGGTTGCGCAGCCTGCCGAAACGCCGCCAACGTCGGGAGTGGCGGTGGAACCGGCCGGGCTTCCATCCGGACCATCAGCGCAGCAAGTTCGTCGATCTTCGCGGTCAGAGAAGCGAGATCCGGCGTAAACGCCGGCTCGACAGAGTCCGGCGAATAGAGTTTGAGTGCAGCAGACATCGTGGGCGGCCCTTTGTGCGCGTTCGCTTTGTCGTGTGCTCATAGCACCAAATTGCGTTACCACAAAAGCTCCCTCCATGATCTGGGTCATCGTTGCCCCCGCGTTCCATGCGGCGACGTGGCCGATACTCTGCCACGTCGAACCGCCCCACGACGTCGATTCGTCTCGGCGTCTCGAAGACCACTACCGTCACGCTGCCGGCTGTACTGGCTCGGCAATCTGTTCACGTCCGACCAATTGCGAAACGCATAGTTGAGCCGGACTCACTCGCACCGACTTATCGAGTTGCAACGCCAGCTCGGCCCGCCCATGCGAACCTCGCTTGACACCGATGTGACCGAGCGATCGGCCGTCGGCCCGCAGCTCAACCGTCTCGCCATCTCGCAGCGTCCATTTCAGCATGATTTCCCGCCCCATAAAAAAGCGGCCGGCGAAAGCTCTCCCTCCCTCGCAGTATCAGCCCGAACTGGTGACTTCCCTCTTGAGGATGTCTTCGCGCCTCAACCCCTCCGGAATCTTTCTCCCGCCGGCCGTGCGTCGCACTCCCCACCAAAAACGAAAAAGCCTCGATCGCACTTGCCCCCACTTGTCATGGTTGAGGCGGTGAAGCGATCGAGGCTGTTACTGCACTGAGTCCCAAGCCGCGTCAACCATGACGGGCGGCGAAGATATGAGGAAAATCCATATTGTCAACTGACCATTTTGAAATTCCGCGAGCGGGCGGACTTCGCTGCCTCGCTGTAGAGATCCTTCGGATGGCAGTGCAACGCGACGGTGAGTTTTGAGAGCATCTTGTCATTCACCCCTGATTTGCCGCTCTCAATGGCCGAAATAGTGGCCTGATCAACGCCGCACTTCTGCGCAAGTTCCACCTGCGTCATGTTCAGCAGCAATCGTCGATCTCGAACATTCTGCGAGACCGTTGTGCGAATTTCGGTTTGAGTCATAGTCACTGTCATCCTTCGAGTATGGAGTTTGTCCATTTGGATTTCAATTGCGTTCAGAGCTTCGGCCAATTCGCGTCATCGGCTTTGGTAGCGACAGTCGGCGTTGCCGGCACTTGTTTTTGCTTGAGTGGTGGCATCGGTGCGCGTTCATCCGCAAGCCGTTCAATCGCGATTCGCGTCCGCCGGAGTGAAGCGATCACCCATAGCGCGAGTCCGACCCAAATTGCATCTCCAACCAAAGGCGGCGATGTGTGCTTCGCGATCCATTCCACCGCGTTAGCCGTGGCATCGACTGCGTTGTCTTTTTGAAAACGATGATCGAGAACGCCACCATACGTTCCGCGTTCCGAATACTGCCGACTGCGGGGGTCATCGACGTCAATCCAAATCGACACCAGCCCGCACAGCACGAGCAGCGTCGCGACCACGCGAATGATTTCGCCGATCGGATCACCCCATTTCAGTTGCGGCATATTCAAGCCTCCGGTGTCAGCGTGAGTGCTGCACTGTCGGATCGCGACAGAGCAGCACTCACGCAAGGGTGGCCAAGCGGACTTGAACCGCCGACCTCCGGATCCACAATCCGGCGCTCTAACCAACTGAGCTATGACCACCATGACCTGACGCGACTCACCAAACCGGCCGCGTCGAACGGGGGCGGAAAGTATCGGGGCCAGCGGGTGCTGGCAAGCATCCGCCAAATAGCAGTCACTTTGTGAACGGGGGGCACGATCTGGAACGCTTTCTGGTTCGCGTGTTGTCTTGCCTGTTCGCTCAAAACGCTGGGTTGATCGAGCGGAGTGCCGTCGAAGTGTCTTCGCTCAATCGCTGGGATTTGCCGACTTCAACCGATCCCGCGTGCGGCTGCGGCAACTTTCTGGTCGTCACTTATTAGGCCGTCAAGACGAGAGTTTTGGCGGCGCTTGAGCCAATCGGCCGGTGTCTTGACCGGCAGTTGCTCGTTGTTGGGACCGCGATAGAGCAGCAGCTTGTCGCGCGGCAAACGTGGAGTGGGAAGCTCTTCACTCCGGACTTCTGCCACCGAGAGGCAGAAGGCTATGGCAGAAAAATGGAGGGCAAAAAAATAAGACAGGTCGTGTGTGACTCTCGGCATTTTTCTGCCAGCGAACCCTTCCCGCGTCACGGCCCTGTCTCGGTCTCGCCGACGGGCGGGATGTAGTGATTCACCAGTTCGGCGTAGTCCTCGCGCACCGGACTAAAGACATCCAACACGACGCACGGCCCTCCGACGGCGACCGCGCGATGTTTGACATTCGGAGGAATCAGGAACATCGAACCGGGTTGGCAGAGCCGAGTCTCGTCGCCAATCGTCAACTCCAGCGTGCCGCGAATCAACATGCCACCTTGCTCGTGCGGGTGCGAGTGGAGTGGCACCTCGGCACCGTCGTCCATTTCGAGATACGAGAGCATCAAGTTCTTGCCGAACGGAGTCCGCATCCGGCAACCGGGAACCGGCTCGATCGGCTCAAACTCCGAGATGTTGATGAAGCCCATACTGGCTCTCCGCGAGGCGAGAGGGTGGCGTCAGCGCAATGACAATCACTTTGAGCGGAATGGCGCTAGCCACCGGTAATTCGGGATCGACGTTCTCCGGCGGACGACCGACGGAGACGCAACCCAAAAATTGGCGAGTCCCGATTGGGAAGATGCCAAACGATTTCACATCATTCTGCCCACCCATCATCCTGCTAATTTCCGGCGAGCAGAATGATGGGCGGTCAGAATGATGTGAGAGCGGAATCCCAAACCCCTTCTTGATCGCAGCGAGGACCGGGGGGCTGGTGCCCCCCGCTCGCCGCTTTCACTTAGCGTTGGATGCGTGCCGAGCCACCCTTCGCGAAGGCTTCGACTTGCTCGATCGTGGCCATCGTGGTGTCGCCGGGGAAGGTCGTCAGCAGCGCGCCGTGAGCCCAGCCGAGCCGGATCGCGTCTTCCGGCGGACGACCTGTCAGCAGTCCATAGATAAAGCCAGCCGCGTAGCCGTCGCCGCCGCCGACTCGGTCATGCACACCGAGTTCACACGTCGGAGCTTGATACGTTTTCCCTTCGATCCAGCAGACCGCGCTCCAGTCGTGCTTGTTGGTCGTGTGGACCTCGCGGAGCGTGGTGGCGACGACCTTGACGTTCGGCAGTTGCTTGACGACATCGTCCATCATGCCGAAGAACGCGGCGGGGTCGAGCTTCCCCTTGGTCTCGACGTCTTGCCCCTTGAGGCCGAGTCCCTTCTGCAAGTCCTCTTCGTTGCCGACGACGACATCGACGTTCTCGCAAATTTTTCGCAGCGTGGCCTGAGCCGTTTCCAAGCCTCCCGAAATCTGCCAAAGCTTCGCGCGGAAGTTGAGATCGAACGAGACGACTGCTCCGGCCGCCTTCGCTGCCTGCATTCCTTCGATGATCAATTCAGGAGTCGAGGACGAGAGTGCCGCGAAGATGCCGCCGCAGTGGAACCAGCGCACTCCGCCGGCCATGATCGACTTCCAATCGAAGTCCCCTTTCTTGAGCAGCGAGGCCGCCTCGTTGCAGCGGTTGTAGAACACCACGGGAGCGCGGACTCCCAAGCCTTGATCGCTGTAAACGGTTGCCATGTTCGGGCCAGTCACACCGTCATGCTTGAAGTGCTTGTAGAACGGGGTCACTCCCATCGCCCGAACTCGCTCGGCAATCAAGTCGCCGACCGGGTAGTTGACCATGGCGCTCGCGATGCCGGTCTTCAGCTTGAAGCAGTCGGACAGATTCGCCGCGACGTTGAACTCACCACCGCTGACGTGGATGTCGCATTTCGTCGCCTTGCGGAACGGGATGATGCCGGTGTCGAGCCGATGCACCAGAGCACCCAGCGACAAGAAATCCAAAGCACCAGTTTTCGAGATGTTGAGCATGTTTCAGTCTTTCAAAGGAGTTAAGAAGGAGTCAGATCAAATAACCCGAGCGGGAACAACAGAGAGACGTTTAACCGCTACGCCAACGGCGTGCGCGCGTGGCGATTGCGACCGCGATTCCACAGCCGCGCACGCCGTTGGCGTAGCGGTTAAACATTTCACAACAGGTTGCGTAAGGTATTTTGCGGCTCGCGTTCCTTATGTCAGTCCGGCGACCTCAAAACCTTTGCGGTAATCCTTGGTCACGAACGCCTCCGCCTTCGACGAGTTGGTCGCCTTCAGCGCGGCGGAATCCCAATCGAGCTTTTCTCCGGCACGGAACGCGACAATGCCGAGCAGCACCGTTTCCGTCAATGCACCTGAGTAATCGAAGTTGCAAGTCGTCGGCGAGCCGGTCTTGCAGGCTTGGACCCACTCGCGCCAGTGGCCGATGGACGCGGGGATCGACTTCGCCGGAGGTTGAAAGCCGACGAACTTGTCCTGCGGCAACAGCACATACCTGCCGTAATCCGCGACGAGCATCCCCTTGTCGCCGACGAACAGCACGCCGAGTCCCCACTCGCTGAGCGACTTCCCGCCGGGATCTTTCGTGTTCTTGACGAGATCGTGATGCGCACCGCCATCGGACCAATGAAACTTCACGGCGGGCATCTCTCCGCGAGCGGGGAAGTCGAAATCGCACTTCGTCCAAGCGGGTGCTCCGTCGGGATGCAGCGCCGGACCTTCGCACGCGGCCGAGGTTGGGTATCTCAAATTGAGCGCCCAGAACGGCAGGTCCATGACATGACAGGCCATGTCACCGAACGTGCCGGAGCCGTACTCCCAGAAGCGTCGCCAATTGGCCGGATGAATGCCGTCACAGAACTCGCGCTGCTTGGCCGGGCCGAGCCAGATGTCCCAATTCAAGTGGGCGGGTGCCGGCTTCGGAGTTCCGAAGCGACCGTCCGACCAACCCTTGTTGCACCAGTTGAAGACCTCACGAACCGGTCCGATCGCGCCGCTTTGAATGACCTCGACGACGCGGCGGTAGTTGTCGCCGGCGTGAACTTGAGTCCCCATCTGCGTCGCAACTTTGTGCTTCTTGGCGAGTCCGGCCAGCACGCGCGCTTCGCGAACCGTGTGGGCGAGCGGCTTCTCACAATAGACGTGCTTGCCGAGTGTCATCGCCAACGCGCTCGGCGGAGCGTGCGTGTGATCGGCGGTCGAGACCACGACCGCGTCGATCTTGTCCGACATCTTGTCGAACATCTCGCGATAGTCCTCGAACTTCGTCGCGTTCGGAAATCGCTCACCCGCCTTGCCGAGATTGTTTCGATCGACATCGCACAGCGCGACCATATTCTCGCTGACAAGGTTGTTGACGTTGTCGCCCCCTTTGCCAGCGACACCAACGATTGCGAGGTTTAGTTTTTCGTTGGGCGACTTCGATTGAGCGAAGCTGCGATCGGACATGCCGACCCACCACGCAGTCGCGGCGGCGGAGGTTCCCAGAAATTGACGTCGGCTGAGTCGGCGAGGCATAGCGGGCAATCCTTGAGCAAGCGGAGGAAGTTCCGAAGTTCCAGAAACGAGGCGGCAGTTTGCAGAGTGGTCGGCGAGTTTTCAAACTCCGTGACCTCCGGGCCAGGAATGGAAAATGAGAAATGACAAATGAAAACTGCAAAATGAAACGTCCAGCATTTTCCATTTTTCATTCTCCATTTCTCATTTTCCATTTCTGCAATTGTTCGCGCCTTTGCCAACCTGGGACGACACACGGCTGTTGGCCGGGATCGGAGTGACTGATGACAAGCCTGCGACGCTGCTGTGTGTTCTGTGGATCGAAGGTCGGCACGGACGAGCGCTATCGAACGGCGGCCGTCGAACTCGGACGACTGCTGGTCCGCGAAGGGATCGGTCTCGTTTACGGAGGCGGTAGCATCGGGCTGATGGGGGTCATTGCCGATGCGGTGCTGGCCGAGGGAGGCGAGGTCATCGGCGTCATCCCCGAATCGCTGGCGACAGAAGAATTGAGGCATCCGGGAGTCGCCGACATGCGAGTGGTCACTTCGATGCACGCTCGCAAAGCGTTGATGGCCGAGTTGTCGGATGCCTTCATCGCGATGCCGGGCGGGTTCGGGACGTTCGAGGAGTTCTTCGAGGTCGTGACCTGGTCGCAGTTAAAGCTGCATCAGAAGCTGACCGGATTGCTCAACGTCGGCGGCTACTACGACCCGCTCGTGCGATTGGTCGATCACGCGGTGCAGGAAGGTTTCATCAAGCCCAAGCATCGCGGATTGCTGGTCATCGAAGAGCGGCCGGAGTTGCTGCTCAGCCGATTGGCCCGTGAGACGATCGTCGATGAGCCGAAATAGTCCGGTGAAGATTCTCTCGTTCCCGCGTTCTGCGTGGGGACGAGCAATGATTCCTCTTGTCTTCATCCGTGTGTGAGGCGATCCGTGTGCGCAGTGCGTTTGAAACCGGATGAATGCACTTCTTCATTCCTTTGACCAGATTCCTTTGATTCCTGAGGCGAACCTGTGTTTCAGGATTCGAATCAAAGGAATCTGGTCAAAGGAATGAAACGAATGAATTCGGGCCTTATTCATGGTGGCGTGGTCGAATTTGTTCGAAAGAGCGCAACTTCAAAGCTTGCGCTTCGGATTAGTGTCCGTCGCACCCGCGCGGGGTAAAGCGCCGCTCGCCTGATGTTTCATTCTCAATCACTCCTCCCATTGGCAGTTCTTGCCGCTCATCAAGGACGACCGGAGAAGTGGCAACGGCCAGAGAAACTGCGACCCCTTTTTCGGAGGCGATCCGCGCACTCCGCGCCCCTTTGGGCACAGTCTCCAGTCGTCACATGCCGATTGACGATGACGACGAGTGAGCAGGGACTCGGTTGAGTCCACGGTGTCGGGCATTGGTCCGGAGCGACCAACTCCAGGGACGGAGTTCACTCTGACGAAGTGATTGCTCACAGGACGAACCGCCATCACGATCAAGCACCAGATAACGGTCAGAGGAGTGAGTGCGATGAAACGCCAGGCTTATGTCATGGCGAGCGTGTTGTTCCTGCTGTTGGCGGGGACGCGAGTCGCTCAAGCCGGATACTGCGGAGCGGCCAGTTACAACTGCTGCCCGACAGCCACCTGTGCTCCCTGTGGAGATCTTTGCCAGGCTCAGCAGCAATGCACGACCTGCTACAAGACGGTCCAGGAAGTTGTGTGGGATCGCTGCGAAAAAATCTGCTACCAAACGGTCTACGACCAACAGTGCGAGCAAGTTCCCGTCTGCTGCACCAAGACCTGTTACGAGACCTGCTATCGCGACGAGTGCTACACCGTCTGCCGCCCGGTGACTCAAACCTGCTGGCGCGACGAGACCTGCACGATGCGAGTGCCGTGCTATCAAACCTGCTATCGCGACGAGTGCTACACCGTCTGCGTTCCCTGCGTGCAGACTTGCTGGCGCGACGAGTGCTACAACGTCTGCAAGCCGTGCTATCAAACCTGCTACCGCGATGTCTGCTACACCGTCTGCAAACCGGTCACGCAAACCTGCTGGCGAGATGAGTGCTACACGACCTGCGAAGTGGTTTCGGAGACGTGCTACAAAGACGTCTGCTACACCGTCTGCCGACCCTGCACCGAGACGACCTACGTCGATGTCTGCTGCGGCGAATGGAAGACCGTCAGCGAGTGCATCCCCGGCCCGATCATCAACAAGTGCGTGCAAGACCCCGGAACCTGGAGCCAAGACTCCTGCACCGGTTGCTGTACCTATAAGCCGGGCTGCTGCCGCACGGTCCAAGTGCAATGCCCACCGACCATCTGCTGCCGCAAAGTCTGGTGCCCGAAAACCGTCAAGCAGCCTGTCTGCTGCACCAAGTGGATTCCAGAGACTCGCACCTGCCGAGTTCCCTACCAAGTCTGCCGCACGGTCCCGAAGACCTGCACTCGCAAAGTCCCGTACACGACTTGCTCGATGACTCAAGAGACGCGCTCCTGCCGCGTGCCGTACACGACCTGCTCGATGACGACCGAGACCCGGACTCGCAAAGTGCCGTACACGACTTGCTCGACCCGACAGGAATGTCGGACTCGCAAAGTCCCGTATGTGACCTGTTCTTGGACGGAGAAGTGCTACACGAAGAAGGTGCCCTACACGACATGCACGACGGTCACGGAGACGCGCACTCGCCAAGTCCCCTACACCGTCTGCAAGCAAGTGCCGTACACCCGCATGGAGACACGGACTCGTTGCGTGCCTCGGCAAGTTCCGATTAAGCAAAGCTACTGCGTACCGCGAGTCGTCTGCCGCCAAGTGCCGTACACAGTCTGCACTCCGGTCTGCCCGCAGCCGGCTTGCCCGACCTGCACCGCAGGCCAACCCGGCCCAAGCTGCGCGACGAAGCAGTGACTCACTGTCGTCACTCACGAAGACTCGAAGGCCGACGAACAGTTCGTCGGCCTTCTTTCGTTTTCAGCTCGCCCCTAACATCCGCCCGGCTGCTCGCGCACCGCTGAGCCGCCTTAGAAGGCTCCAAGAATGGCTCGGCAGTTTTTGAAAGAGTTGAAGGACGGCGACACCGTCGAAGAGGTCTACTTACTCGCGGACAAGCAGCTTCGAGCCAACCGGCAAGCGAATCTCTTTCTGCTGGCCTCACTGCGAGACCGCACGGGGGCCATGTCCGGCCTGATGTGGAACGTCGTCGAGGAATCGCTCGCCAGCGTCAACGCGGGGGACTTCGTCAAAGTCTGTGGACGAGTCCAGCTTCATCAGGGCAACCTGCAAATGATCCTGACTCAGATCAGGACCGTCCCGACCAGCATCCTCAACCCCGACGACTTCGAGCAGCGTCCGAACGCCGATGTCGAAGCCTTGCTGCGGCGACTGCGCGACTTGCTGCTGTCGATCGAGCAACCGCAACTCCGCACGCTGATGGAATGCTTCCTCATCGACGACGCGCTGATGGACGATCTCGCGAAAGCCGCCGCCGGTGTGAAGACGCATCACGCCTATCGCGGCGGTTTGATCGAGCACATCGTCAACATGCTGGAGACCGCCAAACGAATTCGCGACCTGTACCCAGCGGTCAACTTCGACGTGCTCCTGGCCGGCATCTTCCTGCACGACCTGGGCAAGATCCGCGAGATGAGCCTCGATAACGCCTTCATCTACACCGACGAGGGGCAGTTGCTCGGCCATCTCATCATCGGCATCGAAATGCTCACCGAGAAAATCGCCGAGGTCGAGAAACTGACGAACGAGCCGTTCTCCACCGAGCTGGCCCTGCGGCTCAAGCACATGATTGCCAGCCATCACGGCACCTACGAGCACGGCGCGGTTCGACTGCCGATGACGCCGGAAGCCATCGCGCTGCATCACCTCGACAACCTCGACGCCAAAGTTCACGAGTTCGCACGCACCATCGCCGACGACCCCAATACCGGCTCAACCTGGACCCCGTTCCTGCCACGCATCGAACGGAAACTCTTCAAAGGTCAAACAAAGTAGTAGGCACATTCCATGTGCCGTCAGCTTGAAAACTGCGGACGGCACATGGAATGTGCCTGCTACTTTGGCGGCTACCGCAAGAACCGTCCGCCGTTGATATCCAGCACTGCCCCGTTGATGAACCCCGCCGCGTCGCTCACCAGAAATCGCACCGCCTCCGCCACCTCGTCCACCGTCCCGTTGCGCCCCAGCGGAGTCTCGCGGCGATATTGCTCCATCCGCTCCGGCGACGAGAAGACTTCGTGATGCCGAGTCTCGACGACACCCGGCATGATCGCGTTGACGCGGACGTTGGGAGCTAGCTCTCGGGCCAACGTCCGCGTCAGCACATGCAGCCCGCCCTTGGCGACCGCGTAGGCCCCGGCTCCATTGGATCCTCCGGTCTGCACCGACAACGACAAGTTGTTGACGATCGCTCCACGACCACACCGCTTCAAATGTGGGATCGCTCGCTGAGTCACCACGAACGCGCTCGTCAGATTGGTGTCGAGAATTTGTCGCCACAATTCGAGCGGACAATCCTCGATCTTCTGCCGCTCGATCGGACTGCCGGCGTTGTTGACCAAGATGTCGAGCCGACCCGCCACTTCGACGAAGCAATCGACAATCCGAGTCGCTTCACCGGGATCGCATAAGTCCGCCTGCAAGACCATCCCGTTGCCACCCCGTTGCTGGATCGCCGCCAACGCCTCGTTCGCGCCATCCACGCTGCGATGACAGTGCAGCCCAACGAAAGCTCCCGCCTCCGCCAGTGACTCGGCAATCGCTCGGCCGATTCCCATGCCCGCTCCCGTGATGAGAGCCGCTCGTCCCTTCAATGAACTCGAATTGGTCATGCGTTAATCCTCTGATAGTCGTGTCGTTTACTCGCAAGCCGGAGGCGTGCGCTTCGTCGCGAGATCGACTGCCAATCATCGGAAAAACGCACGCCTCCGGCTTGCGGTTAACCAACGCGGCGAAGCCGCAACCAAATGTAACCCGAAGCGTCAGCGAGGGAGGGGCCTCCCTCGCTGACGCTTCGGGTT